>JBFWJP010000103.1:0-5607 GCA_050253135.1 Desulfurella sp.
CGCATTGTGTCTTTTAAAAAACTCTGCATTGGACCGACTCCAGGATAATCAAGCACTGCAGATACAGAGTGTACTGGCACAACATTTGCCTGTTTTTGCAGCAAATAGCTAAGTGATCCATGCAGGATACCCTTTGTACCCAAGCTCAATGTTGCTGAGTGGTCGCCTAAATTTGTCGATCTGCCACCTGCTTCTATTCCGTATAGCTCGACATCGTCTTTTAAAAAGGCACTAAATATGCCATAAGCATTACTACCGCCGCCTACGCACGCAATAACTGCATCGCAGAGTTTTCCTTCACACGATTTTATTTGTTTTTTTGCTTCTTTGCCAATTATCGATTGGAAATCTCCAACAATCGTTGGGAATGGGTGAGGTCCAACAACACTACCTAATAAATAATACGTGTTTTGCACATTTGTAACCCAATCCCTAAGCGCTTCATTTATAGCACTCTTTAATGTGCCACCCGATTTTTCAACACTTATTACTTTTGCACCCAAAATTTTCATCTTATCAACATTAATACTTTGGCGCTCAACATCCGTTTTCCCCATATAAACAACACACTCTAAATTTAACAAAGCGCACACTGTAGCTGTTGCCACACCGTGTTGACCAGCACCCGTTTCTGCTATAACCCTTATTTTGCCCATAAACTTTGCTAAATACCCTTGCGCTAGCGTATTGTTTATCTTGTGAGCCCCTGTATGAGCAAGATCTTCCCTTTTTAAATAAACTTTAGCACCCACATAATCGCTAAAATTTTTTGCAAAATATAAAGGCGTAGGCCTTCCTACATATGTTTTCAATAACTCACTTAACTGCTTTTGTGCATTTTTATCTTTTTTAAACGCAATATAGCCTTCCTCTAGCTCATCCAATGCAGGAATTAATGTCTCTGGGACAAATTGACCGCCAAATTCTCCAAAATAACGCTTAAGCCTCATTTTATACTCCTTACTTTGTCAATAAAATTTTTCATTTTAATTGGGTCTTTTTTGCCAGGATACGCCTCAATGGAACTTACCAAATCCACACCGTATGGTTTGTATTTAGCAATTTCTTCAATATTGTCCAAACCTACACCACCAGCAATAAAAGCCCTATTTATGACATAAAACCCTTTTAGCAAACTCCAATCAAACTTTTGTGCACTACCCCCAACTTGCGCAGTTAAGCTATCAAGCAAAATTAAACCATCATAAACTTTATCCGGTATAGCATCTTTAATCCTATAAACTCGAATTTTATTTTGGATGCTAACATCAATGTAAACTTGAGCATATTCTATCCCGCAATAATTCATTATAGATACAATTTCATTTTCGCTTTCTTCTACAAATACACCTACGCTTTTTGTGTTTTTTGGCAGTTGTTTTAATATATTTTTTACCTCTTGTGGTTCTATGTATCGCGGGCTTTTCTTATAAAAAACAAATCCTATAAAATCCACACCTAAGTCTAGCGAATAAAATACATCTTCTAGGTTAGTCATACCGCAAAACTTCACAAACATAAAAGCTCCCTAAATGTTGCTTCAATATTGTTTGACTTTAAAAGCGCTTCGCCTATTAAAAATACATTGGCAACTGGTAAAAAAAATTCTATATCAGACTTATTTCTAATGCCACTTTCTGCAATCTTTACGGGTGCGCTTAAATGGCTTAATATTTCTTTTGCTGTTTTTTTATCTATATTTAAAGTGTCAAGATCCCTTGAGTTAACACCTAAAAACTCCGCCTCAAAAGAGATTTTTTCTAAATCTTTAAAGTTGTGTACTTCAACTAATGCTTTTAAACCCAGCTGGTATGTATAATCGTACAGTTCTTTAAGCTTGTTTTTGTCCAAAATCCTTGCAATAAGCAAAACAATATCAGCTCCAGCAGCATATGCCCAATCAATTTGTTTTTTGTCAATTATAAAATCTTTACACAAAATTGCTATGTTGGTTTTTTTAGACACCTCATGTAAAAATTCAAAGCTGCCTCCAAAGTACTTTGAATCCGTTAAAACGCTTATAGCTTTTGCGTATTTAGAATAACTTTCAATAAGGCTTAATACATTCGTATTGAAATTTCCAAAAGAAGGGGATTTTGATTTTAGCTCAGCAATAATATTTATCTTATCGCTAAAATCGGGCTTTAAAATAGGTTTTGTTCGCGCATAAGGGCAATGTGCTAGTGATTTCACCTCTTGTAACTTATTTTCAATAATTTGCTCAATCATTTATTAACTCCATTAATTTTTCATACGCTTTTTTGCTTATTATGCTTTCTTTTGCAAGCAAAAACCCATCTTTTAAATTATCCTCAATACCTGCTAAGTTTAAAGCAAATGCACAATTTATTGCAATGGCATTTGATAGCACTTCATGGTCACCTAAAAAAACCTCTTTGAGAATTTTTGCGTTTGTTTTAGCATCAAAACCTTTTAATTTATCTTTAGTTGCATATATACCAAACTCCCTTGGGTCAAACTCAAACCTTTTTGCAAAAATACCTTTTTTTTGGTAACACAATGTTACATCAGAAAGACTCACTTCATCCATATCAGAAGACACAAGCAATACATTTTGAAAATCCAACATCTCAATAGCTTCAAAATACAGTGGTAAATAATCCTTGCTAAAAACACCTATCATTTTATAAGTTGGCTTTATTGGGTTGCACAAAGGACCAACAAGGTTAAAAATTGTGCGTTTTGCAATTTTTTTTCTAATAGGCATAATGCGTTTTAGTTTTGGGTGCCAAAAGGGTGCAAACAAAAATGCAAAGTTCTTGTTGTTTAAATTTTCAACAATTTTATCTTCTTTTTGCTCTATTTTTATACCCAATGCCTCAAGTATATCCGCAGCACCAGATAAAGAAGAAACTGCTCTATTGCCGTGCTTTGCTACCTTTACAAATAAACTGCAAGTAATTGATGCTGCTGTTGAGATATTAAAGCTGTTTGAGTTATCACCACCGCTTCCTACAATATCTAGACACTCACCGCTATATTGTATTAACCTTGCGTTTTTTAACATAGCTTTGGCAAGGGCAGCTACGTCTACTGGATCTTCTTTTTCTTGCGCTAGCCTAAGTAGCGCACTTTCAATTTCTTGCTCATCCATAATACCAGAAAGCATAGCGTTAAAAAACTCTAAAGATTCATTAAGCTTTTTCATTGCACAACCTCACAAAGTTTTCTATAAATTTCAAACCATCTTTTGTTTGATAAGATTCCGGGTGAAACTGCAAACCATACAAACTAAGCTCTTCGTTTTCAATAGCCATAATTTCATTATCGCTCTCAGATACGGCACATACTTCAAAATCACCATATACGTTATCTACCACTAAAGAGTGGTACCTAACACCTAGAAGAGGAGGTTCAACACCGTCAAACAAATAGCTTTTTTTTAATACAATCATTCTATCAATTTTCCCGTGCATAATTGTTTTAGCTTGCCTTATGGTTTTTCCATACACATAGCAAATTGCCTGCATACCAAGACAAATTCCCAAAATAGGCACTTTTTGGCTAAATACACTGATGGCTTCTAAACTTAATAAAGCATTTTTGGGGTGCGATGGGCCTGGAGAAACTACTATACCTTTTAAGTTACTAACATTTTTTATTTGATTGATAGAGCTATTGTTTAAAATAACGCTTACATCATCAAAATGCTTTAAGTAATCGTACAAATTGTACGTAAACGAATCAAAATTATCAATCAAAACTATCATTTATGCCTCCTGCTTGTAAAAGGGCTCCTAACTTTGATAAAACCTCTTTGTACTCGTTTTCTGCTACACTATCGTAAACAATACCTGCACCTGCTTGAAGTCTCGCTTTATCTTTTTCAAAAAATGCGGTTCTTATTGTTATTGCCATATCCATATTGCCATTTAAACCAATATAGCCTACGCACCCAGCATAAAATCCCCTGCTGTTTTTTTCTACTTCTTCAATGAGTTCTATAGCTCTGACTTTTGGAGCACCGCTTACAGTTCCTGCTGGAAATGTATTTGTTAGGCAATCGATCAAATCAAATGATTCATCTACTTTTCCTTCAACTTCTGATACAAGATGCATAACATGCGAGTAATGCTCTACCTGTCTAAATGACTTTACTTTTACACTCAAAGGTACGCTTATGCGGGAAAGGTCGTTTCTTGCAAGATCAAGCAACATTAAATGCTCTGCGTTTTCCTTTTCATCAAGCAATAATTCTTGTTCTAGTAAACGCGTTTTTTCTTCAGTACTTGCAATAGGTCTAGTTCCTGCTATAGGTTTTATTGTTGCTGTATTTTTTCTTACGCTTATGTGTACTTCTGGACTTGAACCTACAACATAGTTTTGGGCATCTTTAATAAAAAACATATACGGTGAAGGATTAAACTTTCTTAGATTCCTGTAAAATTCAAATGGGTTTAGTCCATCTACCTCAATATAATCGCTTAAAACTACCTGTATAGCTTCACCATTTTTAATTTGCTTTTTTAAAAAACTAACTTTTTCAATAAATTCTTTTTTTGGAATTTTTCTTACTATTTTGGGTTTTGAGTTGTTTGCAGCTACGCTTTCTCGCGTAAGCTCTTCTTTTAACGACAAAAGTTCTTCTTGTGCCTTAGTGTAAGCATCAGAGTCTTTTGTAAGTTGAGATTTTGCCAAATAAAGCTTATTTGTGTAATTATCATAAACTAAAAACTTATCTACAAAGTAAAATACACCAAGCGTTTGTGGTGGGTTTTTTATCTTATTTCGCAGAATGTTACACGCATTTACAAACTCAAAACTCAAAAGAGCTATAAAACCACCTGCAAAGCTACCAAAAGCCTCAAATGACGCGGATTTATTTTGTTTTAAAAAGTTTTTAATGAAATTTAAGCCTTCACCTTGGCCTTCAAATGTGCAATCATTCTGTAAAACAAATTTTTTTGTATTGAATGCTAAAAAAGAAAACCTACTGTAAATCTTTTTTTGATTGGCACTTTCAAGCAGCAAACAATTGTCTTTTTCTAATAAGTTATTGAGTAAACTCACAGGCGTGTCTAAATCACCATCTACTTCCAAATACACAGGCACCCTATCGTAGGTTTTTGATAAATCTACAAACTCACTGTAAGTGGGATACATCATAATTTCCTCCTAAAACAAAAAAGCCGCTTAAACCATTTGTGGCTTAAGCGGCTCTAAAACAAAAAAGCCGCTTAAAGCTCACCTGGGGCTATCCCCAAGCGCTCTTTAAGCGGCAAAATTAACAGGGATAGCCTTTTTAGCTATCCCACCACCATATATTTTTTACTGTTAAAATCTTACACAACACTTTCATAGTTTGCTAATATATCAAATCTAAACCAAAAGTCAAGAAATTTTTTCTTTTTTATAAACACTCAACACCGCATCAGCTAAACTAATAATAATAGGCCCTACAAAAATACCAATTAAACCAAAAAAAACTATACCGCCCATTATGCTAAAAAACAAAAGCAAAGGATGAATACTCATATAAGAGCCAATTAACAGTGGCCTTACATAATTATCAACACTGCCAACAAATATACCACCCCAGACAAGTAAAAAAATACCTTTTAAGTAAGAGCCTGTTAGTAAAAAATA
>JBFWJP010000104.1:0-5601 GCA_050253135.1 Desulfurella sp.
AATTTAATTAGAGAACATAATGAAACAGTGGATCAATATAATCATTTGATCGAATCCCTAAAAAAAGAAATCTCAAAGGTCATAAAAACAAAAGAAATCAAGGAAGCTCAAAGATTTGTAAATAAATTAGAATCAAGAAACATACAACCAAAAACACAAAACCTGAATAATACTCAGACTTTTGAAAAAGGTGATACAGTCCAACTTGGAAAATCCATTGGCACAATAATCGATATTAAAGGTAATTACGCTCAAGTCAACATAGATGGTAAAATTGTTAAAGCGCAAACCTCTCTACTTGAAAAAAAGCAACCAAAAATTAAACAAAGCTCATTAAATATAATTAACCCCCAAAAAGAAACAAAAGAACTAAATATCATTGGTATGCATGCATTTGAAGCAGAAATAGAAGTACTACAGTTCTTAGAGTACGCAGACTTAAACAATATTAAAGAAATTCGCATAATACATGGAAAAGGCAGTGGCGTATTGAAAGAAATGGTAAGAAATTTACTGAAAGAACACAAATTGGTTGAGAGTTTTTCTATGGCACCGCCTAATTTAGGCGGAGATGGTGCTACAGTTGTGACTTTAAAATGAATTTAGTTGAAGAAATTAAAAACAGGTTAAACATTGTTGATTTTATAAATAGGTATGTAAATTTAAAAAAAAGCGGCAATAATTACATTGGTTTGTGCCCATTCCATTCTGAAAAAACACCATCATTTACTGTAAACAAAGACAAACAATTTTTTCATTGTTTTGGTTGCGGTGAAAGCGGTGATTTAATAACTTTTTATATGAAAATTGAAAATTTGGATTTTAAAGAGGCTGTTAGAAATTTGGCTCTCGAACTTGGATTAGAGGTTAATTCTGATGATGAAAGCTCAAAAAAAGAAAACTTACTTCTTGATATTAACAAATTTGCATGCGAATTTTTCCAAAAAAAGCTCAAAAATTCGGATTTTGCGCAAAATTACATTGAAAAAAGACAAATAAAACAAGAAACACAAGAAGCTTTTCAAATTGGCTACAACCCAAATGATAACTCACTGTTAGATTTTTTACTCAAAAAATATTCAATCAAACTACTAAACGAAAGCGGAATAGTATCCAACGCTTACAATATATTTGCAGGAAGATTGATGTTTCCAATATCTGATGAATACGGCAAGATTGTAGGATTTGCAGGCAGAGCCTTGCATGATAATCAAAAAGCAAAATATATAAACACAAAAGAAACTTCTATATTTTCAAAACAAAGATTGCTATATGGTTTTGATAAAGCAAAAACTTATATAAAAGATTACCTTATAATTTGTGAGGGATATTTTGATTGCATTAGACTGCATCAAGAAGGCTTGCAATGCACAAGCGCTACAATGGGCACAAATCTATCCGATTACCACATAAGACTTATCAAAAGATTTACCAATAAAATTTACTTCAATTTTGATTCTGATGAAGCTGGTATAAAAGCTATGCTAAAAAATACAAAAGTTTTAGGTCAGCTAGATGCCTATGTGATAGAATTTAACCTAAAAGATTCACAAAAAGAAGATCCAGACAGTTTTGTAATGAAATACTCTATACAAGAGTATAAAAAACTCCTCAAAAACGCAAAAGACTATTTTAGTTTTTTAGAAGAAAAGATATTAAAAGAACATAATTTGCAAAATGCTAGGCTTAGTCAATCACAACCCATATCGGTTGCAAGTGCGGTTAATGCTATAAAAAACGCTATAGATAATATCAGTGATCAAGTATTAAAAAGCCTATACTACTCAAAAGCAAGACGACTTCTAAACTTAAACATTGCTCAAAAGAACTACATATCACAAGAAACACCTAAAAAAACATACACAAAAAGCCACTACATAATTTCTTACCTGTTAAAAGACCCTTTTTTGCTAGATTGGATAGAAGATAAAGAAGAATTTGCAAATAATTTTGACGGCACACTTAAAGAAATATTCTTAAAACTTACACAAACTAAAGATGTTAGTTTTGAACAATTTGTATCTACTGTGGATAAGCAAACTGCTTCGGTATGCTATGAGTTGTATTTATTAACGCAAGAAGAATCGATTTCTCAAAAACGCACAAATTTTTTGATGCTTATAAATGCTTTAGAGTTGGAAAAGCTAAAAAAACAAATGCATTACTACCTTAAAAAAATTGCTCAAGAGCCAAATAACGAAGAACTAAAAGAGCTCTACAGGCAAACCAAAAATAAACTGCAAAGGCTAAAGAATGAATAAAATAAAGGTACCATTCAAGTTTAATTTAGAATATACGCTAGAAAGTGGCCAAATTTTTAGGATATCAAAAATAAACGATGGGTATAGAGTATTTTCTAGTGTAATTTTTGACGTGTATTTTGATGGCAATTACTTGTACTACAATAATGCTGATGAAAATTATATAAAGAGGTTTTTCTCGCTAGATGTTGACTTTGATAAAATTACAAACGAAATTTCCAAAGACATATATATAAATAAAGCACTAAAAGCTTTTGAAGGTTTAATTATACTAACGCAAGACCCTTTTGAAACCACTGTCTCTTTTATATGCTCAGCTTTTAATAATATTAAGCGCATAGGGTTAATGCTAAATAAAATATGCATAGAATACGGCAATCAAACTGAACTTGGCTATACATTTCCATCTTGTGGTACATGTTTTGATGAAAGTAAACTACAAAACTGCGGTTTAGGTTTTAGAAAAAACTACATTGCTCAGTTAAAAAAAGATAGAGATTTTTTTTATTATTTGTACGATCTTGACACTAATTTTGCAAAAAAAGAATTAATGAGTATAAAAGGGATAGGATCAAAAGTAGCAGACTGCATTTTGCTTTTTGCATATAGGCGCTATGAGGTATTTTGCACCGATGTGTGGATAAAAAGAATTATAGAAAAACTTTATTTTAATAATACTAAACAAAATGTAAGAACTATTGAAGAATTTGGAAAAGATTATTTTGGAAAATACGCAGGTGTTGCCCAACAATATCTATTTTTGGCTGCAAAAAAAGGAGTTATATGAGTTACCTAATTGATTTGGCTAATTTTTTAGTAAATGCTATTGGAGCATCAGGATACATTGGTATCTTTTTATTGATGTTTTTGGAAAGCTCTATTGTCCCACTGCCTGGAGAATTTGTCATTCCCCCTGCTGGATATTTAGCGGCTAGTGGAAAAATGAATCTATGGATAGTAATTATTGACGGAACGCTTGGAAGTTTATTCGGGGCGCTTTTTAATTATTATATTTCAAAAACTTTGGGCTTAAAGTTTGTTTTAAAGTTTGGAAGAATCTTTAGACTCGATCATGCTTTGAAAAAAACAGTTATTTTCTTTGAAAAGCACGGAGCGATAAGTGTTTTTATTGGAAGACTTTTGCCTACAATTAGGCATCTAATTTCAATACCTGCTGGTCTTTCGAAAATGAGAGTATTTGCATTTAGCCTTTTTACAACCGCTGGTGCTTTAATATATACGGCAGGGTTAGCTTTAATTGGCTATTTTGTAGGCAAAAATCCAGATCTTTTAAAATACTATATGCATAGATTTAGTTTAGGTTTATTTATATTCGCACTATTATTAATTGCAGGATATATAATTTACAGGAGAAAATATGATAAGTGAGTTTAAAAGAGTTGGGGACATGCTATTTTTGATGGGGCTTGTTGATGCATCAAGTGGTAATATGAGCTCTAAGGTAAAAGATGGGGTTTGGATTACTAAAACTGGCAGAAGTTTGTTTGGTTTAAGGAGTAAGGATATCGTAAAAATTGGGTTAGAAAAAGATGTGCGCTGGAATGCTGCTTCAAGTGAAACAGAAGTGCATATTAATATTTACAAAAAAATTGAAGAGGCAAAAGCCATATTGCACGCACACAGCCCATACACGGTTGCGCTATCACTAAAACTTAATAAAATCACACCTAAAGACTATGAGGGACGCTTATTTTTAAAAGAGGTTGATGTACTTGATATAAAAAACTGGGACGAAGCAAAATATGCAATAGCGCAGTACTTTTTTGAATCAAAAAAACGCATAGTTGTAGCAAAAGGACATGGTGTTTTTGCGATTTCTGATGATTTATTTAACGCCTTGAAACTAATTAGTGCATTGGAGTTTAGCTCCAAAATTATTACTTTGGAGAATAAAGCATGAAAGTTGTATTAGTTGATTTTTTAAACGCATACCCACTTTATTTTGCACTTGTAAATAAAATAATAGATAACGATATTGAGTTTATCAGAAAAATGCCATCAGTATGCGCAAGAATGCTATACGAAAAACAGGTCGATGTAGGTATAGCACCTTCAATAGAGTATGCAAAATCTGACTATTATATTGTGCCAAATGTTTGCATATCAAGCGATTATAAAGTAAAAAGTGTTGCATTATTTTTGAAAAAACCTTTAAATGAAGTAAAAACAGTTAAGCTTGATAAAAACTCAAATACATCTGTTGCGCTAACTAAAGTTTTGTTCGCTTATAAATACAAAATTAATGTAGAATATACTCAAGATAAAGCCGATTGTGAGCTCGTCATAGGAGATAATGCATTATATCGCATAGAACACACAGATGAACAAGTTATAGATTTAGCTTACGAATGGTTAGAGTTTAGTGGGTATCCTTTTGTATTTGCGCTGTGGATTGCAAACAAAAAAATACCAACTCATTATATTGACTTATTTTTAAAAGCAAAAAACTGGGGGATAAATCATTTAGAAATCATTGCTGAGGCTTTTTGCGATACACACAATTACGATTACAACAAAGCCTATGATTACTTAAAAAATAACTTATCTTACGACTTAACTGAAAATAAAATAAAATCACTCGATATGTTCTTTAATTATTCTTACAAACTTAACCTAATCCCTAACAAACCAAATATACATTTTTTAAATGAATAAAAACACAAAATACCTTTTATTTATAAGGTTTTTAAGGAGCATTGGACAAGGTCTTTTGATTGTTGATTTTGCCCTATATTTAAAAGCTATGGGTCACAGTGGTATTCAAATAGGCTTAATTTACACATTTGTAAGCTTATTTGGTGCCTTTGGAAGCTTATTAGTAGGTATAATGAGTGATAAAACTAAACGAAAACCTTTTTTAGTGGTATACACTATGCTTTTGATGATTGCAAGCTTAGGTATGCTTTTTACAGTTAACATCTATATAATTGCGATTTTAAGCGCTTTTGGTAGCTTCGGTCTTGGAGCAAATGGTGCAGCAGGGCCTTTTTTGCCTGCAGAACAAGCGCTTTTAGCAGAAAATGTAAAACCAGACAAGCGAGGAGTCATTTTTAGCCTTAATACAGCTTTGGGTTTTTTGGGTATGTCAATTGGCTCTGCTTTTGCAATGCTTTTTTCTTTCTTAGAATTTAAGCTAAACAATTTAGAATATCAACTACCATATATAGTAATATTTGTTTTTGCTGCATTAACGCTAATTTTGCTTACAGAAGTTAAAGAGAACTACAAAGCGAAAATTCCAAAATTAAATTCATCAAGCCCACAAGAGCAAAGCGTTAATAAAAAGGAAAATTTTAACCTATTAAAACTAATTGGTTTA
>JBFWJP010000105.1:0-5573 GCA_050253135.1 Desulfurella sp.
AAACTAGCGAAATATTGGATGTTATGAAAAATCATGAAAAGTATGGTCCATACATATTGACTTTTTTACCATGGTTTTATACAGGTAAATTAAATCCGCAGGATCTTGATTCTGATATACAGTCGATTAGAGACCTCTATCTATCAAAGGGTTATGCTGATGTAAAAGTTAATGGGCCAACTGTCAATATAGAGCCAGATACTGGATATATTGATATGGACATTTCAATTGATGAAGGTGCTCAGTACAAACTAAAGAGCTTAAAATATGAGCACATTAAGCCGTATACATTGAAAGACCTTGAAAAAATTGTCAAACTAAAGGTTGGAAAAACATTCAATGGTGTCCAATTGAGGAAAGACATAGAAGATCTTACCACAGCTTACGCAGATAAGGGTTATGCTTTTTGTGACATTAACCCTATAGTTACGCTAGATAGACAAAACCATACGGTTGATGTGACATTTGATATTAACAAGGGTAACAAAGTCTATATTCATAGAATTGAAATAACGGGCAACGATAAAACATGGGATAATGTAATAAGAAGAGAAATCAGACTTGATCAGGGTAGTTTGTATTCAGAATCAAAAATAAAAGAATCTAGGGAAAAAATTTACAACACTGATTACTTTGATGATGTAAAAATAAGCACAGAGCGCATCCCAGGTAAAGATGAAGTAAATATGAAAGTCAATGTAAAAGAAAAAATGACTGGTATGTTATCATTAGGTGTTGGTTATAGTTCTTACTACAAAGTAGGCGTTATGGGCTCAGTTACGCAAAGGAATTTGTTTGGATCAGGTATTTATGGGAAGCTTTATGCCAATCTTTCTGCAAATAGTCACTTATTTGATGTCAGTTTCGTTAATCCTTGGGTTGATAATAAGCCAATATCTATAGGTTTAGATTTGTACAATATGCAATATTATGGTTGGGATTACGATCAAAAAACATATGGTTTCAAATTTACCGCTGCAAAGAGGTTTTATGATGATCAGCTAAGTGTAGGGGCTTCATATTCTTTATCTCAGAATAAAATTGATATAACAGCCGGCACTCCAAGCTATTATTTGCAACAAGAAGCCGGAACCACAACAGAAAGCACTATAACACCTTTTATAAAATGGAGTTCAGTTGACAGTACTATTTTCCCGACAAAGGGAACGATTGCTTCGTCGAGTTTAGGTTTGACAGGATTTGGCGGAAACACAAGGTATATTAAGTGGGATAACACTGTAGAGTATTTCCATCCTATATTTTGGGGTATGATAGGTCACTTAAAAGGTAGTATTGGTTTTGCAAAAGGCATAGGTGGCAAGGGTGTGCCGCTTGCGGATAGGTATTTCTTAGGTGGTATAGATAGCTTAAGGGGTTTTGATTATGGTACAGTAAGTCCTACAGACCAATACGGAAACTACATTGGTGGTACAAGGGATGCATACGCTCAAGCTGAGACGATTTTCCCATTAGTAGAAGCTTTGAAATTATACGGTGATGCATTTTTTGATATAGGTAATTCGTGGCTTTATTCATACGATTTTGGTGACCTTAAAAAAGATGTCGGTGTAGGAATAAAATGGATATCTCCACTTGGGCCTATTAGAGTAGAAGTAGGCAAGAACCTAGCACCTAAAAATGGTGAGAAATCTTATGTTTTTCAGTTTTCTATGGGAGCTTTATTTTAGATATTCACAAGGAGGGTATAAGGGTTTATGAGAAAATTTTTTTCGGGGCTTCTAGTTTTAGTAGCACTACTTGTGCTTAATAGTAATGCATTCGCGCTTAAAGTTGCTGTTGTAGATTTAAATAAAGCACTACAGGATTGTCAAGCAGGCATTGATGCAAAATCTATGCTACAAAAGATTATTCAGGCGAAAAAAATGGTGATCGATAGTAAGCAGCAGGAATTAAATACTCTGTCTCAAAAGATTCAAAACCCATCAACGCCTAAAAAAGATAAACAACAGTTGGAAATTGAGTATCAAACAAAATTAAGAGACTTAGAGCGATACAAAGCTGACGCCACAGATGATGTAGTGTCAAAGGAAAGAGAGTATACTCAAAACATCATAAATGGTCTTGTAGAAACAATAAAAAATATTAGTCAAAAGCAAGGCATTGATTTAGTTTTTGAAGTACACCAAGGGCTGGTATACTGGAATGATGCTTTAGATATAACGCCCGAGGTTATTAAAGCATATAATAAAATATACGAGCAAAGCAAAAAATGATTAAAGCACAAGAATTAGCCCAAATTATTAATGGGCACTATGTGGGCAAATGCGAGATATATGTAGATGGCGTAGCTAGCTTAAATAGGGCCGATGAACATAAAGTTAGTTTTCTTTCCAATAAAAAGTACACAAAATATATTGCTACTTGCAAAGCAGCTTGTATAATAGTTGATGAATCATTTGATATTTCTTTATACAATGATAAGAATTTTATTGTATGCAAAGATTCTTATCTTGGGTTTGCTTTAGCTTTGAGTTACTTTTATAAAAATGATATAAAAAACAGTTTTAAAAGTCATAAAGCCTCAATTGATGAAACAGCTAAAATAAGCGACAAAGCCTACATTGGAGATTTTACATACATAGCAAAAAACGCAAGAATAGGAAATAGCTATATAATGCCTATGGTATATATTGGCGAAAATACGGTTATTAAAGACAATTGCATTATATACCCAAATGTTACAATTCGTGAGAATGTAGAAATTGGAAACAATGTGATAATTCATTCCGGAAGTGTAATAGGTAGCGATGGTTTTGGTTATGTTAATAATAATGGCAAACATTATAAGATACCTCAGATAGGTAAGGTAATTATAGAAGATGGTGTTGAAATAGGCTCAAATGTATCAATCGATAGAGCTACGTTAGATGAAACAATAATTAAAAAAGGTTCAAAGATAGATAATCTAGTTCAAATTGCCCATAATGTTGAAATTGGTGAAAATTCTATTTTAGTTTCGCAATGTGGTATATCTGGTTCTACAAAAATAGGCAGCAATGTTATTCTTGCAGGCCAAGTAGGCATAGCAGGGCATTTGAAAATTGCTGATAATACTATAGTAACAGCAAAATCTGGTGTTGGGACAGATATTAGAAAAAGTGGTATTTACAGTGGCATACCTGTGTATGAACATTCAAAGTGGCTGAAATCTAGCGCAATAATACCACGATTGCCAGAGCTTTATAGAAAAATTCAAGAATTAGAAAATAGAATTAAGGAGCTTGAGGATAAATGATTGATATTGAAAGAATAAAAGAAATATTACCTCATAGATATCCATTTTTGTTTGTAGATAAAGTGTTAAACTATGAAAAGTTTAAATTTATAGAAGCTGTAAAAAATGTGACATACAACGAAGCTTATTTTCAAGGTCATTTTCCAAAAAAACATATTATGCCCGGTGTTGTCATAATTGAAGCAATGGCTCAAGCAGGTGGAATATTGGCATTTTTGTCTTTAGAGGAAGAAGATAATGCTAATCGAGTTGTTTATTTTATGAGTATAGAAAACGCAAGGTTTAGAAAAGCTGTTGTGCCAGGCGATACGATAAAAATGAGAGTAGAAATTATAAAACATAAAATGAAAGTATGGAAAATGTCTGGCAAGTGTTTTGTAGATGATACGCTTGTAGCAGAAGCAATAATGAGTGCAAAATTGGATTAAGGAGTTTAAATGATGGTAAATATACACAAAACGGCAATAATTGAGGATAATGTAGAATTAGGTGAAAATGTAACAATTGGTCCCTATTCAATTGTCAAATCTAATGTAAAAATTGGCGACAACTGTGAAATCCAAAGTCACGTTGTAATTGATGAATTCACAACTATTGGGAAAAATTGTAAAATTTTTCACTCCGCTGTGCTTGGAACTATACCGCAAGATCTTAAGTTTTCTGGAGAAAAAAGTGAGCTAATAATAGGCGACAACAACACTATTAGAGAGTTTGCTATGATAAATCGTGGCACAAAAGGCGGTATTGGCAAAACTTTAATTGGCAATGGTAACTTAATTATGGCCTATGTGCACATTGCGCATGACTGTGTTATAGGCAACAATACAATAATTGCCAATATGGTGCAATTTGCTGGTCATGTAATGGTAGAAGATAATGCAGTTATAGGTGGTATGAGTGCTGTTCATCAGTTTGTAAAAATCGGCAGTTTATCGATGATAGGTGGTATGAGTGGCGTGTCTTTAGATGTAGCTCCTTATACATTAGCGGTAGGAAATAGGGCGCGTTTAAATGGGTTAAATTTAGTAGGTCTAAAAAGAAACGGTTTTAGTTTATCTGAGATAGAAAAACTCAAAGAGGCTTATAGAATTATTTTTAGATCTAATTTAAAATTTGACGAAGCCTATAACAGGCTAAAAGAAAGCCAATCAAAGCATGTTATAGATATGATAGAGTTTTTGAGAAAGTCAGAGCGTGGTTTTTGCAGAGAAAGATGAAATTATTTTTATCCGTAGGAGAAAGATCAGCAGAAAAATACGCTTATTTACTTGCTCAAGAGCTAAAAAAGACTCTAAGCAGTATTGAAATTTTATCGTTTGGTTCAAGTTTACTAGCTACACAGTCAGAAAAAATAGCAGATTATAAAGATATCAGCATAATAGGTTTCAAAGAAGCACTTAATATACTCCCAAGAGCTTTAGAAATTTTGAATATAATTAAAAAAACTATTCTTGAACGTAATATAGATGCATTGATATTAATGGATTTTCCAGATTTCAACTTTCAATTGGCAAAATTTGCAAAAAAACATGGCAAGAAGGTTATTTATTACATTACGCCTCAAGTATGGGCATGGAGGAAGGCACGTGTAAAACAGTTGTTTAAGTATAGTGATTTGATAGTACCTATTTTGCCATTTGAACGCACCTTTTTTAGTGTCCAAGCGACTAAATATGGCCATAAGCCCTCAAAGGTCGTTTATTTTGGGCACCCGATTTTAGATGTTTTGCATAAAGATTTAGAACAAGAATCAAAAACGGATAAAATTGTATTGATTTTGCCTGGCTCAAGAATGTCCGAGTTGTACTTTCACACAAAAGTCTTTTTTGATGCTGCTTATCTGCTTAAGAAAGAATTCAATGATTATAGGTTTGTTGTAGGAACGCAAGACCACTTTGTAGGCTATTTTGAGCAATTTTTGAAAGCATATCCGTTTATAGAGGTTAGCACAGATACTTATGGTTTGATGAAAAAATCCACAGTTGCAATAACAAAAAGCGGTACAGTTACTTTAGAAGCAGCATTATTTGGTTTGCCATCTGTTGTAGCATACAAATTATCAAATTTAAGCTATATTGTAGGAAAAGCTCTTATTCATGGTGTTGACTCTATTGCTTTGCCAAACATCATACATGGTGAAAATATTATACCAGAGTTATTTCAATTTGATGCAACAGCTCAAAATATTTATGAACACGCAAGATCAATGCTAGAAAATGCTCAACATATCCTACAAATAAAGCGAAAACTAGCTCAAATCCAGTATGCTTTAGGTCAATATCCCATAACACCTAAAGTTGCAGAAGCGATATTAGAT
>JBFWJP010000106.1:0-5560 GCA_050253135.1 Desulfurella sp.
GCGTTTAGAACAGCTTGTTTTTGGTATTCAAAATTCCTAAAATCATCAGGCAACTCTAAATTATATAAATCACCTGTTTCTTCTAAATCTGGCTTAAAATATTCGTATAAGAACTTTAAGTACAGTTCATATGGCGTTATATCTTCTCTTAGCCACGTCTTTTTGACAATGGTATTTATGTAATCTTCACTTACGTCAATAGCGCTATCCCATAATTGGTTAAACTTTTCTTTTGCAAACTCATAATCACTGGCATTTTTTAGTTCTACATTAAACTCAAGATTATCCACAAGGCCAGAGTAGCTAAAATTGCTTGATCCCGTAATAACTCGTCCTCTATCTCTATCGCCTTCACTAAAAGTTATTATGTACAACTTAGCATGAAGGTTTCTTTCTGGATAGGCTTTTACTTGAATTTTGCCCGATTCAAGCCATTCTTTGAAGAGCTTTATGCCATTTTCTATTTCTTGAGTATCTTCTGTGTTTTCTATTTCATCTACTACTTGTCTTGAGTATATTTCTTTTAGTTTTACACTGGGTAAGTACGATTGGTTGATTAAATCGTAAGTTTGCTGATTTGTGCCAATGCCTATTAAAATTCTAATTTGTTTGGTTTTTTCAAGTGGTTCGTATAATTTACAAAACCCGCTTGTATAAAAATAGCCTACAAGGCAGTCAAAAAACTCTGCATCTTTTATTAAAACTCTAAAACGATCAAGTAAACTTTGACCATCTTGATTTGTTATGAATGTGAGATCAGTTGTTTGCACACAAAACTCCTTTTTTTGATTATTTAACACAAAATTGATTGGTTGTAAACAAATTTTAGTATTCTTTGAGCTTTTCTTTTATTGTTTGGGCAATGCTTACTGTAATGCCTTTTATTGAGCAAAGCTCTTCTATTGAAGCTTTTTTGATATTTTCAATACTTCCAAACTTTTCGAATAGCTTTTTTTTGCGCTGTGGCCCAATAAACTCAATTCTATCCAGGGCACTAGCAATTGTAGTGCGGCTTCTTAGGTTTCTGTGGTATGCGTTTGCAAATCTGTGTGCTTCGTCGCGTAATTTTTGCAAAAAATTCAGCAAAACTTTATCAACCTCTACCCTGCCCTCTGGCAAATACACGCTGTCTTTTACATCATAAAGACTCCTTAGCGCCTTGTGGTCAACTTTCTCTTTAGCTATACCAATAGCTTTTAGCCCACACTCCAAAGCTGCTTTAAGCTGTATCTGGCCCCCATCAACAACTACTACATCTGGCAGTACACTTTTTGAATTTTTAAGCAAATTTATGTGTCTGCAAATAGCTTCTTTCATAGAATCGTACTCAAACTTTGACTCTAGTTTGTATTTTCTATAGTATGCTTTATTAAAACCACCAATATCAAAACGTACAACTCCAGCAACTACATTTTCAAAACTGATATGTGCAATATCAAACACATCAAAGTAATATGGTATCTTATCCAAATTTAGCAATGATTTAATCTGTTTAAATATCTCTAAGTTTGCACTAATTTTTGAAAGGTGCAGTTCTAACTGTTGCTTTGCGTTACTTTGGGCTAATTGGAGAATTTTTAAATTTTCACCACGCTTTGGATGTTGTATTTCTACTTTTCTTTCAAATAAGAACCCTGGTATATCAATCTCTTCGTCTGTTAAAATTATTTGAGGTAAAAGCTCTCCTTGCAGGTAGTACTGTATGATAAACTCTTGTTTTGAGTCTAAATCAAAATGCTTATTAAAGAAAAAACTCTTACCCGCTATAACTTTACCCAAACGAACATTTAAAATATAAGCGCATGTTACATCATTTTTTTCAAAAAAAGCAAAACAATCTAGCATTTCAGCTTTTGTATCAGTAACAATGGGTTTTTCCTTTAGTATGTTTATGGCACTTAGCGCATCCCTTAATTCAATCGCTTTTTCAAATTGTTCATTTTGAGCGTATTGCTTTATTTGATCAATAATTTTATGCTTTAGTGTATTGTGATTTTTTGACAAAAGCAGCTTTATCTCATCTATTATATTTAAATACTCTTCTTGGCTAATCAGTTGTGCACATGGCGCTAAACATTTATTCATTTGGTAGTAAATGCACGGCTTTTGGTTTGTTTTTTGACAATTTTTGTCGTCTTTTTGAATAATTTTATAAGAGCTCTTTAGCATTTTAATTAACAAATGCAAACTATCGGCAGATGGAAATGGGCCAAAATAAAAATCATTTTTGTTTTTTATACGCCTTGAGTAGGTTATGCGTGGAAATCTTTCGCTGTAAGTTATACGCAAATATGGGTAGCTCTTATCATCCCTAAAAACTATATTATACGGCGGTCTTTGGTCTTTTATTAAATTGGATTCCAAAAGTAAGGCTTCTTCTTGTGTGTTTGTGACTATAAACTCTATGCCGTGAGCTTCTTGAACCATTCTTTGCTTGTATGGATCGATATTTTTTCTAAGATAAGAAGCAAGTCTATTTCGTAAATTTTTAGCTTTGCCTACATACAAAAGCTCATTTTGTTGAGAAAAAATCTTATACACACCGGGAAGTTTTGGTATATCTTTTAGAAGAGAACTGTCTGCAAAAATCTCCACATAACCCATAACTTTAAATTATATCAAAAATTCATTAATTGTAGAAGGGGAGCAAAGGGTAAAAATTAACCCTTTGCACATTTATTATAGGGGGGATGCTCCAGTTACAATTGGTATATTTGGGTTTCTTGATGCACTAACCATTGAGCCATTGTAAGTAAAAACTAGCTCGTTATCAAATAAAGCCCTTTCAATAAACCATAAACCACTTGCAAAATAGCCTGTATTGCAATAGGAGATGATCGGTTTATCTTGATTTATGCCTGCTTTTTTGAGCATCTCTTGGACTTCTTGGGGAGTTTTAACTAAAAAGTAATTATCAACTTTTTTCACACACTCTCCAACTGGTAAATTTAATGCGCCTTTTATGTGTCCAAATTTTGCAAGGCGCTTATCGCTAGTAAATTCACCTGTATACTGAGCCACAGGTCTTACATCAACAAGCTGTATTTTATTTTCATTTTTTACAGCCCATTCAACAAAATTACTAAATACATAGGTTTGGGGCGTATTATAATTAATCACAAAATGAGTTTTAGGTAATTTTACTTCACCTGACTGTAAAGGCCTTTTCTCATCTGCCCACTTTTCAAAACCGCCATTCATAAAATAAACATTATCTACGCCAGCCCACTTTAGAGCAAGTATTACCCTTGTTGCATTTGTTAGAAAAAAGGCTGGATTATCGCCACCAGAATAAACTATCGCAGTATCTGTAGGCAAAATACCCACATTTGACAAAGCTTCTTCCAATTGTGCATTATTTGCTACACTTGCTGCCTTAACACCGTATTTTTCGCTAAAAAGCACACCTGTGGGTGTCAAATTAATTGCATTAGGTAAATGGGCCTTTAAATAGGCTTCTTGAGGTCTTGCATCAATAATTACCACGCCCTTTTTACCAATCATAGATGCTACTTCTTGAGTGCTTAGAATACCAACTTTTGCAAATGCAAAATTAAACAATAAAAGTAAAGCAAAACACGCCATCAAAGCTACACGCTTTAACATAACTACCTCCTGGTAAGTGAATTTCTTACTATATAATATACGTATATTATAAAATTTCAACCCCAAAAAATTTTTTCAAAAATTTAAAATAGTGTATATAATATGAAATGAAATGAAAAGTGTTTACGAAGTTTTGGAGTTTAATAAGCTAAAAGATATACTAAAAGATTTTGCACAAACTACTTACGGGAAAGAATATATAGCTCAAATTAAACCTATATTTGACTTTGAATCAGTAAAGCAAAGCACAAAAATTCTCGAAATTTTTTTTGAAACACTTAATAAATCCATTCCGACACTAGATGATATATACATCGATACACTTTTAAATCAAGCTTCATACACTATATTAAACGCACAAGAAATTTACTACATATATACTTTTATTGATTTTATTAGCAATTTGGATAAAAACCTTGACTATAAGCTAAAAAATCATATTACATTTGCAAACCTAGATAAATTAAAATTCACAATATCGCAAACAATAGATGAAACAGGCTATGTTAAAGATTCAAGTACAAAAAAACTCGCTTTTTTGCGTTCTAAAATTAAAACCACAAAAGACGATATAACTACATTTTTACATTTTTTTGTTAGGAAAAAGGGACTGCAAAACATCTTGCTCGATACAAATGTATTTTTGAAAAACTCGCGCTTTACAATACTGGTTAAACCAAACTACAAAGAGTACATTAAAGCAAGAAAGGTAGATATATCAAAAGCAGGTTTTTTTGTAGAACCATACGAAGTATTTGAAAAAAACAACAACCTTGAAGATTTGATTTTAGAAGAAACAAAAGAAACTCAAAAAATCTTAACGGCATTTACAAATCTTATAAGAAAACACACCAAAGAACTTATACACAATACTAAAGAATTAGCAAAATTCGATAGCTTTTGTGCAAAAATTCTATTTGCAAATAAATTTAATGCACATCTTGCATATTTTGATGAAACAAAACGCCTAATTGCACAAGACTTAAAACATCCCTTGCTTTTAAATACACATCAAAATGTTATAGGAAACAATTTAGAATTAAATGGGTCTTTAATCATAACAGGACCAAATACAGGTGGAAAAACAGTGTTTATTAAGCAAGTAGGCCTTGCTGTATTGTGCACTTTTGCAAATATACCCGTTTGTGCGCAATACTTTTGCATAGGCAAGGTATCAAATGTTTTTGCCATTATAGGCGATGAGCAGCAAACTGAAAGCTTAAGCACATTTTCTTCTAATATGGTAAGAATAAAAGAAATAATCGACAAATTTGATGAAAATTCGCTAATACTTTTAGATGAGCCAGGGGGAGGAACAAGCCCTGAGGAAGCCTATGCCATAGTATATGCTATCTTTTTTTACCTACATAAAAAAAACCCAATGCTTATAATGAGCACACACTATAGAAAATTGGTATACAAGCTTAAAGAAATAGACAATGTGCGATTGGCAGCATTTGAGTTTAATGAGGAAAAACTACAGCCAACCTACAAACTCATTTTTGATAAAATTGGTAAAAGTTACGGCATTGAAATTATGAGAAAATATCTAAATGATGAAATATTCGAGATATCAAAAAATGTTTTTGAGTCAAAAGAAAATCAAATATTCGACAAATACGAAAAAGAACTCAACGAGATGTTAAACAAAAAGGCTTTATATAAAAATCTTATAAAAAGATACAAGATGCTTTTTAATAAGCTAAACCAAGAAGTAACTCAACTAAAACAAAATTTAATTAGAGAACATAACGAAACAGTGGATCAATATAATCATTTGATCGAATCCCTAAAAAAAGAAATCTCAAGAGTTATAAAAACAAAAGAAATCAAGGAAGCTCAAAGATTTGTAAATAAATTAGACTCAATACAGCCAAAAACACAAAACCCAAATAACACCCAGACTTTTGAAAAAGGTGATACAGTCCAACTTGGAAAATCCATTGGCACAATA
>JBFWJP010000107.1:0-5552 GCA_050253135.1 Desulfurella sp.
TACTAATAAAGGAAGAAGGCGAGCAACATAATAAAACCTTTTACAGTAAGGTTGTTATTGGCGATAAAAGCTACGGCGTGGGTATAGGCAAAAGCAAAAAAGAAGCAGAAAAAAACGCTGCGCTAGAAACTATGGAGATTTTAGAAAATGTTTAAATCTGGATATGTCGCACTAATAGGAAAACCCAATGTAGGAAAATCGACATTTTTAAATTTAATGCTTGGAGAAAAATTATCAATTGTCACAAATAAACCACAAACCACACGAACACCAATCAAAGGTATTTTGACAAAAGATAATTATCAAATAATATTTATTGATACACCAGGTATACACGAAAGTACAAAAAAACTCAACCAAGTGATGCTATCTAGCATAAAAGCCACGATAGAAGATGCTGATGTGTGTCTTATTATTGCAGATAGTCCAAACAATAGTTACATTAAAAACTACGAAGATTTACTCTCAAAGAAAAATATCATCTTATTAATAAATAAAGCTGATAAATTAACCAAAGAGCAGATAGACTCAATAAAGGCTGAGTTTTTAATTATTGACCCAAAAAAAACAATCGTAACTAGTCTCATGAAAGATAACCCAAAAGAAGAAATTTTAAATGCCATTTTAGAAGAATTGGAGGAAGGCCCTAAGTACTACAATGAAGATGAAATTTCTACGCATAGCGTTCGATTTATTGCCTCTGAGTTAATAAGGGAAACATTAATAGAAAATTTAGCAGAAGAATTACCCTACTATGTAGCAGTGGTAATTGATGAATTTAAAGAACGCAGCGAAAATCTTACATACATTAAAGCAATTGTATATACAGAAAAAGATTCGCAAAAAGCCATAGTTATCGGTCAAAATGGCGCTATGCTAAAAAAAATTGGCTCAATTGCAAGAAAAAAAATAGAAGACTTCCTTGGCACTAAAGTTTATTTAGACCTATGGGTTAAAGTCAAAAAAGGCTGGACAAAAAACGAAAAACTTATAAAAGAATTTCTAAGTGAGTAGGAGCGATTTATGAAAATTTTTGGCACAGACGGCATAAGGGGTAAAGCAAATGTGTTTCCACTTGTTGGTGATTTGGCCTACAAGCTTGGCAGAGCGTTGGTTTATGCCCTAGATTCGCAAAAAAATAAAAAAAAGAAAATTATCATTGGAAAAGACACAAGAATCTCTGGATATATGTTAGAGTCTGCTATAACATCAGGGATTGTTTCAATGGGAGCTGATGCGTATTTGGTAGGTCCAATGCCAACGCCAGCTATCGCATTCTTAGTTAAAAGCATGAGAGCTGATGCTGGTGTAGTAATATCTGCATCGCACAATCCATTTGACGATAATGGCATAAAGATTTTTTCACACGAAGGTATAAAAATTTCTGTTGAGTTGGAAGACTTAATTGAATCATACACTCTATCTGATGCATTGGATAATATTAAATTTTTAGGTGCAAATATTGGCAAAGTATTCAGAATAAGGGATACACTTGGCAGATACATTGTTTTTGCAAAAAATGTATTTCCATACAATTTAGAGCTTGATGGTATAAGAATTGTAATTGATTGCGCAAATGGTGCAACATACAAAGTAGCACCTATGATATTCGAAGAATTAGGCGCTGAAGTCATTGTTACAAACAACGAACCAAACGGTATAAATATAAATGAGAAATGCGGGTCCACCTACCCAAACAACATAATAGAAAAAACTACACTGTTTAGAGCCGATGTGGGTATTGCTTTTGATGGTGACGGCGATAGAGTCGTAATGGTTGATGAAAATGGCAAATTAATTGATGGCGATGCAATCCTATCAATTTTAGCTATTTCCTTAAAAAATAAAGGGAGGTTAAAAAACAATACAGTTGTTGGTACAATTATGAGCAATTTTGGCTTAGAACACATCTTAAAACAAAATGGTATAGCACTCGAAAGGGTAGATGTTGGAGATAAGTACATTATTCAGAAGATGATTGAAAAAGGTTACAATTTAGGCGGCGAACCATCGGGACATGTGGTGCTATCTGATTTTAATACAACAGGTGATGGTATTATCACGGCTTTGGCTGTTTTATCCATTATGGTTGAGCAAGGCGCAAAACTTTCTTATTTATTTCAGAATTTTACAAAAGTGCCAGAAAAAACCAAAAATGTACATGTTAGCAAAAAAATTAATTTAGATGAAATTGAAGAAATTCGACAAGCTATAGAGTATGTTAAAAATAAATTAAACGGTCAAGGAAGACTGGTTGTGCGCTATTCTGGCACAGAACCGGTTGTAAGAATTACAATAGAATCTGAAGATATAAATCTGATAAACGATGGCATAGATTTAATCTCAAAAACCATCGAAAAACATCTATCATGAAAACGATTATACTACATGATTTTGAACAAGAAGAGCTAGTTAAATTTGTGAGGCTCTATAAACAGCTAGCAAAAGATTCGCTTTTGCCTGAAGCTATAATTGCTACAACAACAAACAATTCTCTAAACCAAATATTAAAAGATTTATTAAACGAACTTGAAAAAGAGCATATAGAGTTTACTTAAATGAACATATTAGGATCCTATATTAGTGGATTTTTATTGGGTTTTGGGGCTAGCGTACCAATTGGACCTATTAATATACTGATAATTAACGAAGCACTTCAATCTTACAAAAATGCATTTTTAATAGGACTTGGCGCCATGTGTGCAGATATTACGTACTTGACGCTTATCTTTTTTGGTATATTTACGCATGTAAGTGAACGTTCTTTTATTTTTCATGCTATAAGTTTTTTTGGCAGCGTTTTCTTAATCTATTTAGCTTATAAAATCTTTAAATCGCGCGCAATAGATAGCTCAAAACTAAAAACTCAAAAACATTTTAAAAGCTCAATAAAATCTTACTCTAAAGGCTATGCGCTTACAATTCTAAATCCATACACAATTTTTTTCTGGGCTAGTATGCTTGCTTATGTTAATCAGAATAATCTACACTTTGGTTTTACAGTTATAGGGCTTATTAGCGCAATTACATTGTGGATTACACTTATGCCTTTCTTTGTCCACAAAACCAAATCATTTTTTAATAAAACTATTAGCGCTTATATAAATATATTATCAGCATTGATTATATTCAGTTTTGGCATTTCGATATTGATAAGATTAGTCATTACATTACTTGTTTGAATAGTTGAAGCGAGCGGATTAAAAAATATACAGAAAAACCAGCCAAAATAAAAGATAATACTATATTAATTTTCTTTATAAACTCTTTGCTAAAGGATTTCCTTGCATGGTGTAAAATTTTTGCTATAACCAAAAGATAAGTTAACAAACCCAAACCACTAAATAAAACGAAAGTTAGCAAAAATATTGGCTTATAGTAAGGTATTACGCCAATATCATAAGAAAACTGAACATAAACTATCCAAAAAACAATCATCAATGGATTTGTAAATGACATAGTAAATCCCGTTATAATTGACATATGATGTGTTTTAAGTTTAAATTGAGACAATGGTACGTTCTTTTTGATTACATCTTTAAAAGTTAAAATTGATAAAACAGCAAGCAAAACACCGCTTCCAAACAAAAGAGCTGCTTTTACCCTTTCATCGTCTAAAAAACTTGTTATACTAAAACTTGCAAAAAGTCCATATATTACATCAGAGCAAACCGAACCCAAAGCTACCATATATGCAGATTTTAAATTATCATTGATAGCCCTTTTAGCTACTTCAATTTGAACAGCCCCAATTGGTACAGCAATTAAAAAACCTATTAAAAATGCAAAAACTGCTATAATTATTAAGTGCTCATAAAACAATATCATTTAATATACAACTTGCCAATTTTAAATCTTCTTTTGTAGTTATCTTTATATTATACCTATAGCCTTCTACAATCGATACACTTGATATGTAATGCTCCCACAAACTTGCTTCATCTGTAAAAATCAAGTTGTCGTTTAAAGCTTTATTAAAAGCTATTTTAAGCAATTTTGCATCAAAACCCTGAGGTGTTTGGGCACAAAAGATACTATCGCGCTTGATTGTAAATTTTATATAGTCATCTTGAACAAACTTCAATGTATCTGTGCATTTGATTGCCAAAATAGCACTTTTTTTCTCATATACTTTATCCAATAATTCAAGAATTTTTTCTTTGTTAAGTATTGGCCTTACCGCATCATGAATAAGCACTATATCATCGCTAATTAGTTTTAAACCATTATAAACGGAAAAAAAACGCTCAATCGAACCCTCGACAACTTTAGCAAAGCTAAAACGCTCTTGTACAAAATCTACATCCTCTTTTGGGACTGTAATAATAATATCAAACCCCAAAGCATTAAAAAACTCCACACTGTAATCTATAACAAGCTTATTGTTGAGTTTTTCAAATTGTTTTTTTGCACCAAAACGACTACCGCTGCCAGCCGCTGTTATTATTGCTGTTTTCATAAAAATAGTTGTTTAAAATCTGAATTCCTTTAATTATATTTAAGCTGGGTCTTTCAATTAAAGTATTGTCTATAAACAACACTTTATGTTTTTTGTAAAAGTAATTTAACAGTTTGTTTTGTTTAAAAAAATCACTTTTAAGACGCGAATTTACAATTAAGAACATTGGATTTTTTTCTATTAAGTACTCGCTTGTAACTTCCGGCCACCCATCTTTTTTTATGATATTTTGCCCACCTGCTGCACTTATAGCATTTGAAATAAATGTATCATTACCAGCCACAATTATAGGTGAAAGCCACACTAAAAACACAACAGACGGTTTTTGTTTGATATGGTGTAATTTGTCTAACTCTTTTTTAAAATTAAGTATTTGATTTTTTGCTTGATCAACTTTACCCGTAATTAAACCAAGCTTTTCAACATCTTCTACAATACCTTCTATGTTTTGAGGCTCAAAAACAAATACACTAATGCCAAGTGCATTTAGAGATTTTATACCATAGCGCTCATATGTAAATTTCGGCATAATAACTAAATCTGGTTTAAGTGCAATAATGCGTTCTATATTGAGTGCACCAAATGCTCCTACATTTACAGCCTTTGAGTTTGGCTTTTTTGCATAATCTGTATAACCAACAATCAATGATGAAGCACCAATTTCTTCCAATATATCGCATGCGGCAGGACTTAATACCACAATAGATTTAGCTTTTGAAATATTGACTGATCTGCCTGCATCGTCTTTTATTGTAAAAGCTAAAGCATTTAAAACAATAGTTAATAAAAACAAACTCGCAATTATTGACCTTTTCATAATTTTATTATAATCTTTAATACTAAAACACGCAAGGAGGTTTTTCATGTTAGATGACCTTATTAAAAAAAACAGGAGCTACAGAAGGTTTAGTCCGGTAAATATTGATTGCAAAACGATAAATAAAATACTAGAAGTCTTGCGTTTTATACCTTCTGCAAGAAACGCCCAACCATTAAAATACATTGCATCGTGCAATGCGCAAAAAAACGATCAGATCTTTAGCACACTCAAATGGGCAGGCTATTTAACAGATTGGGATGGTCCAAAAGAAGG
>JBFWJP010000108.1:0-5492 GCA_050253135.1 Desulfurella sp.
AACAGCCTCAATGATTTCTTTTAGCTTTTGCTCCCACATATTATTCTCTCCTATATAATTAATTTTCTTGTTATTTTAAAATCATCTTGATTGTTATTGATTTTTTCTAAATTATCTATAGCGTCTTTATAGTAATTGTTTAAGTTATGGGCCTTTTTTATTAGCTCATAGCCTTCTTCTTTTCTGCCTGTTTTAATAAGTGCTACACCTAAATTATTGTATACACATGCAAGATTTACATCGTGGGTAATTAAGCTGTTTTTTATCAAAAAGTTAAATTTATCTATTGCTTCAATGTAGTTTTCTTCTTTTAAAGCAAAAGCACCAAGACAAAATATCGCATCTATATTAAATGGGTTTTTTTCTAAAGCAAGTTGAAATAATTCTTTTGCTTTATCGATAAAACCGTTGCGCAAGTGAAAAATACCATAAATAGAATATTTTTCGTCTTCTTTAACATCTTCAGTATTTGCTATAGAAAAATCTGTTTTTCTAAGCGTTAAGTTTGGGTTATAGTATGGATCACCTTCTGTTAAAATACTGTGCCATTTGTTTTTGAATCTTTCGGCTTCAAAATCGAATCTAGCATGTCTTTCTGGGGTATTGTCATACCCTCTAGATTTTGATTCAAAATGGTACGCTTTAGCATACGGTGTAAAAACTACCAAATATTGTTTTTGTCTAACTTTTAAGCAGTAGTCTGTATCGTTAAAAACCACTGCGTATCCTACATCAAAACCACCGACTTCATTAAAAATAGTTTTTTTTGTCATTAGTAAAGCGCTTGAAACAGCAGACAAATTATGAACAATTTTTAGTCTCATAGCATATCCATTTGCATCATAGGGAAAATACCTAAAAGCATTTTCTCCAATGTTATTTATGCCAATAATAAAACCTGCATGCTGTATAGTATTGTCTGGGAAATACAATTTTGCTCCTACAATGCCCACATCTTTTCTTTGTATGAACATCAGCATCTCTTCAATCCAATCTTCATTTATAATCTCAATATCATTGTTTAAGAAAAGCAGCACATCTCCTTTTGCAAATTTTACAGCAAAGTTATTTATAGCTGCATAATTAAATGGTTTATCCCATTTCAAAATATTTATAAAGTTATAGGTTCTCTTTAAATAGTCATAGTAATCAAATATAGACCTTTCTGTACTGTTATTTTCAACAATAATAATTTCGTAATTTTTATATGTAGATTTAAGTATAGAATTTATACATTTTTCTAAATCATCTTTATGGTCTTTATTTGGTATAATTATAGATACTTTTGGGAAATTAAAAATTTTATAGTTAATTCTATAATAACCAAGCACATCTGCATCAACTATATCTCCTTTCAAACCTATCCTTTCTAAATGCTCTTTTAGGGCTTTTTTACCTGATTCAAATGCGTAGGGTTTAGTATTAGGATTTCTAGATATTGATTCTTGAGTTGAGCGCCAATGATATAGAATTTTTGGTATGTGAACAATTCTTTTGGCTTGTTCTGTACATCGCAAAGCTATATCATAGTCTTGAGAGCCTTCAAAGCTTTCTCTAAAATAACCTACCTTATCCAAAAGGTTTCTTTTTATAGCACACAAATGACCAATATAATTATAACTTCTCAACATATCTGGGCTAAAATCGGGTTTAAAATGAGCATCAAAAACTTTTTTGCTATCTTCTGAAATTTTATCTTCGTCTGAATATAAAAAATCTGCATCAGAATATAGATTTATATATCTAACTACTTCATATAAAGCATCTGAAGTCAATAAATCATCGTGATCTAATAAGGCAACGTAGTCTCCAGTTGATATAATTATAGCTTCATTTGAGTTTCCAGCTATACCTTTGTTATTATTTAAAAATTTTACTTTTATCCTGTTATCCAATTGTGCATACTTTTTTAACACTTCTTTAGTATTATTATTGCTTGCCCCATCTGCTACACAAAGCTCCCAATTAGGATATGTTTGGTTCAAAACAGATTGTATCATTTCTGTTAAAAAATTTTCTTTCGTATTCCATGTAGGTACAACTATTGAAATCTTTGGATTTATCTTAAATTGATTATCTACCATTTTAACCTCCACCTAAAACCTCTCCTACAATGCGTAAAGCACCAAAGCCATCAATAGATGCTTTAGCGCTTTTAGACATTCTATATCTTAAATCGGCCATTTTTGCCAAAATTAAAGCTGCTTTTGTAATCTCTGATTGGTTAATCTTGTCGTATTCGCCTAAATTAATTGCAAAGCCTTTTTCTTCAAACATAGAAGCCGATAGACTGTGGTCTTTGCTTAGGCACACATAGACTGCAGGTACACCTAATGCAGCTAACTCGTAGGCGCTTGTCCCAAAAGAGCAAACTGCAAAATCGCAAGAGTGCATAATTTCAGCCATATTATCAACATTTTTAAACACATTGTACTCATAGTGTGTTTGTTTTAAAACGAATTTTAGCTTTTCTTTGCAAGAAAATAGTGCACCAATTACAATTAGAGCTTCAAATTCAACTGTTAAATCATTTAGAGCTTTTGCGATTATTGGTGTGATGCATTTTGGATCACTCCCACCAGCTCCTACAAATATTTTTAGTTTTTTGTTCGGTTTTTTTGGTTTGTCTTTATACTCTAAAAACTGATTCCGCAAAATTACCCACTCAAAACCAGAATAAAGCTTTCCGCTAAAACCATCCCAATTTAGCTGTTTGACCTGAAAGATAGGTGGGTAAAAGGCAAAATCACAAACAAGCCTCTTATTTGTTGGATCATCTATGGTAACAATTTTGATATTAAACTTTTGCTTTATTTCATTAAGCACTACATTATCTAAATCATCCCTTACATCCAAAACCAAAATATCTGCTTTGAATTTTTTTATTATGCTACTAAGCCATTGCTTGTAATTTTTCGTGTATTTTTTATATACAGTGTAGTTTTCTTTTTGAATAAGATTTATTGCAAAGTCATTTTTGTTTACAGCAAAAGCAATTTTGCAGTCTTTTTTTTGAAACTCACTAGCAAGCGCAAGGCATCTCACCAAGTGACCAAAACCAATAGAGCGTGATGCATCACACCTAAATAAAATATTTTTCATGAAATAATTTATAGCAAAAAGTATTCTTTAAGGGTTATCTTGCCAAAAAAACTTACCTATTTTTTTAGCGTTTTTCCACATTTGAGTGTATTTTGTTTGCAATTCTATATTTAATGGCTTGTGGTGGACATCTTTATTTATGTTTATGAACTCTGGTTCTTTTTTTAGCAAATTTACAATATCTTGCAGATACATAAAATGATTAGGGTTGTATAGTCTTTCGTATATAATTTTATACAATTGATAATCTTTTGGCTCATCTAAAGTAAGCCTGCAGTTTTCCAAAATAAGCGACTCTTTTGGGCAAATTTCTACAATGCGCAATTTATCGGGGTTTTGTGAAATAAAAACAGCACCCACATGTTCTTTGTTTTGATCGTCAAAAGTATTGTTAAATATGTAGTCAAGTACGCTGGCTTTAACAACACCAGCGCCTTCAAACGCACAGCCAGTATTTTCGCAGTAAACTACATCACCATCAAACAAACTTAGCGCTTTTATCTGATTGTCTATCCAAATAGGGCAAATATGGGGGCAATCTGCCGTAATTCTTACCACATACCGTGGTTTTTTTTCGTAAACTATATCCATAAAACGCTTTAAAACATTATCAAGGCTTCCTCTATAATAGTTTATATTATTGGCTTTTAAAAAATCTACAAGTTCATCATCGCTTTTGTCTTTTGACGTAGCTACAATTACTTCTTCTACATACTTACACTGCTTGGCTCTATTATACACATGCCAGATTACGGGCCTATCTGCCAAAGGAAGCATTACTTTGCCAGGAAGCCTCGTAGATGACATTCTAGCTTGTATTATAGCTATTGTTTTTTGCATAAACTTTTTCTAATACCTCTAAGCGGTCTTAGGCCATCTATGGGATCTGCCCTCCATAAACGCTCTTTAAACTCGCTATCTTGTGGTTCTTTTTTACCACTACCGTCAGCTAAATGCGCATCCTGCACACTTTTTATAAGCGATTCTACTTGGTGAGGCAAAAAACAGTGTCCCATTTGGTATTCTTTGCCTTTTCCATCTAAATCCATATGAAACTCAACCATTGAAACATCGAACTTGTGGATTGCCCTGTGAATTACGCCAAAATTTACCGTATGGTCAGACCACCCAAATTTAATATTTTTTGGTAAAGCCTGCCTCATTGTTTCTATTGAGCGTAAATTGCAATCTTTAGGCAGGGTAGGGTAGTTTGAAGTGCAGTGCAATAGTGTTAAGTCGCTACAATCATTTTCAAACACAGTCTCTACAGCATATCTAACCTCATCAAGCGTAGCCATACCAGTAGACACTATCATGGGTTTTCTTGTTTGTGCGCACGATTTAAGCAAATCTTGCCATAAAATCTCATACGACGCTATCTTAAAGGCGTCCACATACGGCTCTAAAATCCCAACCGCATCAAGGTAAAAAGGCGTACATATAAATTTAATATTATTGCGTTTACAAGCTTTTGCAATTTCTGGTATAAAACTCGGGTTTAGCTCCCATTGCTTTCGCTCTTTTAACTCGCTAAAGCAATCAAGCGCTTCTTTAGCAAACAACTCATCTATTTTAAATAGTTGAAACTTAACACCACTACAACCAATTTTTGAAGCAGTATCAATAAACTCAATGCACCTTTCTAAGTCATTATTGTGGTTACTTGAAACCTCCGCAATAAATTCTACCATTAATAATTTTCTCCATTATATAAATATTAAAAAACCAAAAACTAATCTTTACCCAAAATTACTTTTTGAAGTTTTTTAAAGCTTTCGGTACCTGCAAATTTGAGCCAGTAAAATACGATAGACTCAGATGGTATAACTTTTGCACCAATCGAATTATAAAAGCCCATGGCAGTGTTGTAGAATTCTTCTTCTCTTGATGTAACTGCGTCTTTGGCTATTACTACATTGTAGCCTTTTTCAATTAAATCTATAGTTGTGGATAAAACACAAATATGAGACTCTATACCACATAGCACAATAGTTGTTTTGCTTGAGTCCACAATAAAAGTTTTAATCTCGGGTATCTCTAGCGCAGAAAAGCTCATTTTGTCAAATCGCTGTGTATCTGCTAGCAGACTTTTTAGTGGTTCTATAGTCTCACCTAAGCCTTTTGGGTACTGCTCTGTGTAAAAAATTGGCACATCTAATTCTTTTGCTGCTTTTATTAAAAGCGAGATATTTTTAGTTGTATTATCAAGGTTTTTCATCACTTTGGCCAATTTTTCTTGCATATCAATCACACACAACAAACAATTTTCTCTGCTTAAAAAACTCATTTTAACCCCCTTGTTTAAGATAATTCATTATTTTTTTTGAATTTTTTTGTAAATTAATAAAATTTTGCAATAAAGTGCTTTTTTTTTGCTCAATCAATGACAT
>JBFWJP010000109.1:0-5405 GCA_050253135.1 Desulfurella sp.
GCGAAGGCAAGGGATTTAGAAAGTCCTGCTCGTTTATTAGGCCATCTTTTGGCGTTAATTCTCTCTTGTATACATGCATAGAGTTTATTTCACAGAGTTTGTCTTTTAAGTATTTATTTGCATCATCCAAAGAGTCAAAATTATTTTTCTCACTAAAGCAGGACTAAGCATACCCACCGTTTCTTCATCTGGGCCTTTCTCGTTTGGAGAGTAGGGGTTGCAGGCATTGGGTGTAAAGTTAAAAAAAGAAGCGAATTTTAGAAAGTTTTCGTTTATTATTTTGCCTGGTTTGTCTACTACTGTTTTTAGATTATCGTAAAATATTGTCTTTGGAACACCGCCTATTTCATTGAAGAAGTCTATGTGGGCTTGAATTACTTCAAGCTGGCTTTCTCTTTCCATACCTGTATAGGGATTTGTTTAACACCATAAAGACAGTTGGGTATAGTTGCTCTTTGGGCGTTTATGATCAAAGGTGTATAACCCCAGTCAAACTCTGCCCTAATGCCTGGCTTTGCTATTTGTTCTATGTAGATTTCTTTTTTTGGGCCTTTTTGTTTTACCCACTGTTTAACAACCCTTTTTACCGTAGTGTAGCTAACATTGTAGCCTTGTGCTGCTACCATATTCCATACTTTCTTTGCAGTATATCTAAGCTTAACATGCTTGCTTTTGTTTTCTTCAAGCAGAGTGTTTACCAATGAGATCAGCTCATTGGTTCTTTTAGACATTGTTCTTTGTTTAGAGCGGATAATTTCTAAACTTTGGTCTTTTTTGTTTTCTTCAACTCTGACTAAATACTTTGCAATAGTGTTTCTAGATATTCTTGTGTGTCTTTGAACTTCTCTAATTGAGCCGTATTCATTGTAGTACTTTAAAATCTCTGCTACATCGTACATCGTTTTCATCCTCCAAACTTGCCTCCTTTCAAGAAATTGAGATCTATTACCTCAGTTTCTTTGAAAGAAGTCATTCAAAGGGTGGCTCAATTTTCATGGCCCCTGTGGCTCAATTTATAGTAGCAGATACAATTGAGCTTCTAGTGTTTATTGTATTTTCTGTTTAATCTTTTAAAAAATAATCACGAAAAAATATTAAATGGGTTTACGCTTTGTACTACTACACGCAAAACTATTAAAATTTAAAGCCTTTATAAAAAACAAGGAATACTCCAATATCCAAAATAAACCACAAGATTATGCCTACAATAGTGTTAACAAGCTGTGAAAACTTAAGGAAATACAGAATGAACATTGTAATTGAAATAACTAGCGTAAAAGAAGCTAGATACAGCGCAGTAATTTCTGGTTTTTTAGATGCAAAATAGGTTAAAAAGGTAAAAATTGGAAAACTGGCTATTAAAGATGATATTAAATACTGCTGACGAGACATAAAAAAGAAAATAACAACCAAAAGCAAAAGTGCAATAACGAATTTTACTAACATTTTCGTCTCCAACAGTTTATATTTGTGAATGGCAAATAGCGGTATTGTAAGCTCTTACTTCATTTATAAATCCACACATTCTCTCAAAAGAAAACACAGCGTTTACTTTAACACCCGTATTAACATCCACGCCGTAAGGACTAACTACCTTTATAGCATCTAATACGTTTTCTGGGTTTAAACCGCCAGCTAATATAAGCGGTTTGTTGGTAAATCTTGCTATTTTTGCTGAGATATTCCAATCATGCGTTTGCCCTGTGCCACCTAATCTATCTTTTGTCTTTGTATCTGTAAATATTGCATCAACGTGGTCAGATAGTTCTTGCGCTCTATCTAGTGCATTAGGCAAATTTGCATGGACAACACCTATAAACTTAACAAAAGGATATGTTGCCTTTAAGTGTTTAATCGTATCTATACTAATATTTGTGCTGTGTAGTTGAACTGCAGTTGGGTGAGTGATATTTATCAAATCAATAATATCATTTTCTCTTGTGTAATGAGTAATGAGTGTTTTACAAATAAAAGGCGGTAGAGATAAAAATATTTCTTTTGCTAGTTGTGGCTCTATTTCATCTCCACTTGAATGTGTAACACCTACCACTAACCCAATAGCATCTGCACCAGCAAAAACGGCATTTAAAGAATCATATTCATTTTTTAACCCTGCAATTTGAACTCTAACAACCATACTTAGTATACTCCTAAAAAATATTATACTAATGGATTATACCATTAATTTCTTTATATTAATAGCCTTATAATAAACTTTTGCATAATGCTTATAATAACATCCAAGAGTGGCATGGTTAAAGCTGGCTATTTGAATCAGACTAAAAATCAATTGGGAGCTTCTCTTGCGCAGGTTCGATTCCTGCTCGGGGCACCAAACTCTATTTTTTTGTACTTGACTTTAATTAAAAAAAAGATAAAATGCTAATTAAGTCGAAGCTTTAGGAAACTAAAGCGCGGGGGACCCAATTTTGTGGGGCGAATTCCTAAATTATTAGGATAGAGCACTCATAAGCTCGAGCCCGTCAGCTAACCTCGTAGACGTTTATGAGGGCATAAGATTACATAATTCTTATTACCCTCAAAATAGAAAAGGAGGGTTTTTATGTGCCTATCTCTGCAATTTCCCCAATTAATGTCTAATTTTCTTGTTTGTGGTTTTTTAATTAGTAACATCTCTAATACGGTGTAGTTTTTGTTTTTTTTTGAAATTTAGATTTAAAACGTATTAAAATTAGAGGTGATTTATGCAAATTGCTGACATTGTTGAGTTTTTAGCTTTTATAGTTTTATTAACAGCTTTAGTAAAGCCTCTTGGTAATTATATGGCTAAGGTATTTGAAGGCGAAAAGACATTTTTATCTCCAATTTTTCAACCAATAGAAAATTTGATTTACAAGGTATCTGGAATAGATCCTTTTTATGAAATGAACTGGAAAGAATTTGCTATTTCAATGCTTATCTTTAATGCTATAGGCTTTGTGGTTTTGTTTTTAATCCTAATTTTTCAACAATTTTTACCCCTAAACCCCCAACATTTTAAAGGTTTCAATTTAGATTTAGCATTTAACACAGCTGTAAGCTTTATAACAAATACAAACTGGCAAGCTTACTCTGGAGAATCAACTGCAAGCTATTTTTCTCAGATGCTGGGGCTTGCTGTCCAAAATTTTCTTAGTGCTGTTACTGGAATTGTTATACTGCTAGCTGTAATTAGAGGTTTTGCAAGAAAACAAACTTCTAATTTAGGTAATTTTTGGGTAGATTCTACAAGAACTGCACTCTACATTTTAGTTCCTTTATCAATCGTTGCTGCAGTTATTTTAATGAGCCAGGGCGTAATACAAAATTTCAGCAGCTACAAAACAGTACATCTAATCGAACCATACATTAATGGAACAAATATCATAAAAACTCAAACTTTACCAATGGGTCCAGTTGCTTCACAAGAAGCCATAAAGCTACTTGGGACAAACGGTGGAGGTTTTTTTGGCGCAAACTCAGCACATCCTTTTGAAAATCCTACACCTTTTACAAATTTTTTTGAAGCTTTTTTAATTATTTTAATACCTGCAGCCCTTACATATACCTTTGGAAAAATGGTAAAAAATAAAAAGCAAGGCTGGGCTATCTATTTTGCAATGCTATTTATGTTTGTTGTATTTTTGGGGATTCAGTATGCAGCTAATATTGGGCAAGATCCCCTTGTGTCTGGCTTAGGTGTATCTGGTCATTATATTGAGGGCCAAGAAGTAAGGTTTGGCGTAGGCGGCACTACGTTGTTTTCAACTACAACTACAGCGGTTGCATGTGGCGCAGTTAATGCTATGCACGATTCACTTTTGCCTATTGGCGGGATGATCCCAACGCTTTTAATGCTACTTAGCGAAGTAGTTTTTGGGGGTGTAGGATCAGGCCTTTATACAATGATAGCTTTTGTCGTCATAGCGGTATTTGTGGCTGGTTTGATGATTGGAAGAACACCAGAATTTTTAGGTAAGAAAATAGAAGCACCGGAGATGTGGATGGCAGTTATTGTAGCTTTGACATCAGGGATAATAGTGTTAATTTTTACTACCATTGCCTTAGTTACAAAAGCCGGTGTAAGCTCGATACTAAACCCAGGTCCCCATGGGCTTTCAGAAATACTCTATGCTTATGCTTCAACAGCAAATAATAACGGAAGCGCCTTTGCTGGATTAAATGCAAATACGGTGTTTTATAATATAACTACTGCGCTAGCTATGTTAATTGGTAGGTTTGTACCAGCAGTAGCTATTATTTATATGAGTGGGCTTTTAGCACAAAAAAAATACACACCACCAAGTGCAGGTACTCTGCCAACAGAAAAGCTGCCGTTTATTTTGTGGTTAATTCTTGTGATACTAATTGTGGGTGCATTGACGTTTTTTTCTGCTTTAGCATTAGGTCCGTTTTTGGAAAATATTTTAATGCTTAGGGGTGTATAGTATGAAAGTAGAGAAAACTTCATTATATAGCTCTGATTTATTTAAAACAGCTACTATTAATGCAATAAAAAAATTGAACCCAAAAAGTTTAAAATCAAACCCTGTAATGTTAGCGGTAGAAATTGGAAGCATATTAACTACAATAGAGTTTATAGCAGAATTAATCGGGATCAAAAGTGGACCTGTATGGTTTACTGGGTGGGTATCGCTGTGGCTGTGGTTTACTGTAATCTTTTCAAATTTTGCCGAAAGTTTATCTGAAAGTCGAGGAAAGGCGCGTGCAGAAACTTTGAAAAAGACAAAAACCGAAATTATTGCCCACAAATTAAAGGAAGCAAAGTTTGATGCACCATTTGAAGATATACCTTCCACACAGCTTAAAAAAGGCGATTTTGTGCTTGTAAAAGAAAATGAGCTGATACCAAGCGACGGCGAAATTGTTTTAGGCGCTGCCCTTGTCAATGAATCTGCCGTAACAGGCGAATCTGCACCGGTTATAAGAGAAGCAGGTGGTGACAGAAGCGCTGTTACTGGTGGTACTAAGGTAGTTGCAAACTCTATTATAATAAAAATTACTACAAACCCAGGAGAGACATTTTTAGATAGAATGATTTCTATGGTCGAAGGTGCAAAACGCAGAAAAACACCAAACGAAGTAGCGCTTGGGGTGCTTCTTGTTTCTTTAACAATTGTATTTTTGCTTGTAGTTATAAATTTAAGGGCTTTGTCTGTATATTCGCTAAAATCTATAGGCCATGGTGAGCCTGTTTCATTTGTAATACTGATTGCTTTGTTTGTATGTTTAGCGCCAACTACCATAGCTGCACTTTTGCCTGCAATTGGCATAGCCGGTATGGATAGGCTTTTTAGAAAGAATGTTGTTGCGCTTTCTGGTAAAGCAGTAGAAGCAGCCGGGGATGTAAATGTGCTGTTGCTTGATAAAACTGGCACTATAACATTGGGCAACAGACAGGCTTC
>JBFWJP010000110.1:0-5329 GCA_050253135.1 Desulfurella sp.
CCTGAGCCAACACCCTGGTAGTTTACCTTTGCACCTGTTGCTTTCTCATACTCAAAAGCCCACTTAGTGTAAACTGGGTAGGCAAAAGTAGAACCGGCACCGTTGATGTTTACAGCATAAGATTTACCTAGACCAATAAAAATTAAAAAAGCCAAACTAAGAAAAAACCATTTTGATAAGTTCATACATACCCCCAAATTGGCGCTATTTTGTCGCCTATTTTGCATATTGTATATTATAAGTTGTTAATTAAACATCAAGAAATTGTAAAATTTTTGTAAAGTGACTATTGTAATGATTTGATGATTTCAATAAAATCCTGCTCACCAATTTGACCAGGCACCCTAACCTTTGGTATACCCTGTTTATTTATAAAAATACTTGTAGGCGTGGCAAAAATTCCACCCAGTGGAGCAGTTTGGCCATAATTTCCCCAATATAGAGGATATCTAGCGCCAAATTGTGAAGCAAATGCTCTAATCTGTTCAATGTGATCGAACGGATCAACGCCTATTATAATCACATTTTTCTGATTTTTACCATAAAGCTCATAGAGCTTATTTAGTGTAGGCACTTCTTTTTGGCAATAATAACAGCCGATATCAAAAAAAGTTATAACAACAATTTTACCTTTAAAATTTGCCACATTTGCCCTTTGAGCATTTGTGCCTATTAAATCTAAATTAAACGCAAAAGCATTGCTTGTTATAAATAAAACCGTTACTAAAACAAACAAAAATTTTTTTACAAACATAACAAAACCTCCTTACTAAGGGCTCAAAGTTATCACAGATAAATATAAAAATCAATTATTTTAAAAAGACTTTATTGCTTTTTCTGCTCGCTGATATTCATTAACCAATATACTATACCTAAAATCAAAACCAGCAAACCAAGTATAGCAACCTCTTCAGACTTTTGAGGCTCCAGTGAAAATATCAGTATCTTGCGTAACAATGCCGCCATTGCAAGGCTAATAAACACATTTAAAGCAAATTTTTTTCCCTTTAGACGTTTTACCTCTTCTTCTAAAAGCTCTCTTATTGTCCACAAGATTAACATAGCTCCCAGTATATTTATCACTGTATGTTCGAATGAAGAAGTAGAGTTAAATATAAATTTAGCTATATCAGAAACAAACAAGAAAAATATTAAAAAACTTGTTAGTACAAGTAAACTAACCAAACCAACATCAAAAAAATAAGAAATTCTTGCACTTATCCGCACAATGTTTGTTTCAATTTTACTTTTTGCAATATAAAATTGGCTTTCATCAATATATGAACTTGTCATTATATCCAAATTTATATCCAATATTTTATCTACTGACAATTTTAACTCTTCCTGTCTGTTAAGGACATCATAATTTTCTAATATGAGGCTATGCAAAAAAGATCTAACAAAGGTCATTGTTGCACTAACATAATGCGATGGTAAACCAATCTGTGCGTGCACTTCTCCAATCTTTTTAATCTTTCTTAGGTAATCTTCATTGTATTTTCCGCTAAATAATTCCAAAAACCACAACTTTAACTTTTCTTTATGACGGTTTTTTATTTCTTCATTAGATAAAAATTTACTATAGTTATCAAATTTAGATATAAATTGATGGAGTTCTTCTGCAAAAGAATTAGCGTTGCCTTGTGCTAATTCTTTTAAACTACCAAGATTGTTAACATCATCTTTTGTAAAATTGTATATTTGGTTAATCTTTTCTATTGTTTCCATATTGTGTTTTTTAAGATAAAAAAAAAGATTTGTCAAGAAAAAATCTGCCTACAATTTGTAGGCAGAAAAAATCTTATGGGCATGCATCAGTGTATGGAACTTTCCCTAAACCAACTAAAAAAGCTTTAAAAGGAGCAATAAATTGCATAGCTTCGCCTTTTGAACCTTTAAATGTCATTTTTGTAAACATTCCCATATTTAGAAAACCAAAATCACCAGCTGCCAAGGATTTCCAATTTTTAGTAGTCGCATACATTACAAACTCAGGGTGTTGATCTTTTTCTAAACCACCGTAAACACAAACAGCCTTGCCATTTTCATATTTAACCTCAACCTCTGAAATCACTTTTGGGTTGCAATCCTGTCTGTAAAAAGCTATAGATTTGTAGCCTTTTTCTTTGTTTACATTATAATTTGACCATTCTGCCATAGTAGACTGTAGATGCTCGTTCCAGTAAGAACAAAACTCTTTAGTCCAGCTAGAGCTCATCCATGGCTCTGCAGCATACGATATAGAATTTAAACCCAACAAAATCAAAGAACTTAATATTAACCGTTTGAACATACACACCTCCAAAAAATGACATATTCATAGAATACGTTTATACAATATATAACTAACTTTTTTTGTCAACAAAAAACTTACAAATTTTGTATTTTTTTAAATATTAGAGTTTGGGTGGCTTGGACTTATTCGTAAAAAACCACTTTATATGCCGTAGAGCCTCAAATAAAAAAGGCACATAAAAACTGAATATTTTTATAATATTTTTAGGGTAAAAAACCACTTTAAAACCCTTTTTGTCTTCTTTGTGAAGTTTTTTTAAAAAAGCTACAAGTAATTTTTTATTCTTTTGGAGTAAAATCTTGCTGAGCATCCTGTTATACCTATCTAAAAGCATTGTGGTTTTCCATCTTAAAAGTTGCTTCTTGTCATACCCAAGACCAAGCGCATACCTATAGGGAGATTTAATAAACTCTAAACTTTCAAACAATTTATCAATATCAGAGATTAATGAAATATTATTTTCGTGCAATCTCCATACAGCAATCGTTTTGTCTAAAAGAATCACATTACCCGAAAGACACAGTCTTAAAAAAGATTCAACATCTTCATTTATTATATCGTGCTTATAAAATCCAATTTTTAGAGCAGCCTGTCTTAAAAATAGCGTTGCTGCATGAAAATATGGAATTTTATTCCAATTGAGAAACACATAAAAACCATTAATGCACGTTTCTTCTTTGCGTTTGTATGTGATTCTTGAATTATCATACACAGTTTCGGCTAACGCCATAACCATAACTATATTTGCACATTCTTTTTTGTGGTAAAAATCTATTTTATCTATCATTGTAGAAATAGCATCAGTAGATATTAGATAATCATCACCATCAAGATTCAGTACGTAATCACCCGTTGCATACTCGTATAAAAGCTTTCTATGGTTAGCTACCCTACCAATGTTTTTTTCGTTTCTATAATACTTTAAACGCTTATCTTGGTAGCGTTTTACAATATCTTTTGTTTCATCAACAGACGCATCATCGGATACTATTACTTCTAAATTTGGGTAATCTTGTCCTAAAGCAGAATCAATAGCTTGTTTTATATATTTTGCTTGATTATATGCTGGTATAGTAATTGACACCTTTGGTTTATTCATTACGTATCCTCAAAATTTTACTAAATACTAACAATAATAAAAAAAACTCACTTGCAACAAATGCAATGCTTGCCCCCAAATCTTTAAAAAAATACCCTAATGTTAAACAAGCTATTATATCAAATATTGATACAAACACAATGCATTTTGTAAAGTACCTTTCAAAATTTAGGTTGATTAGACCAATTGTACCAAATAGGTAATTAAAGCTCCCAAAAAGTATTACAAAGCTCAAAATCCTCATATCAACCACAGCTTCAATCATAGGTTTTGCGGCAATTATTTTTATAATAAAATTAGAGAATATCAATACTAAAAAAACAATTACAAAAAGTATTAAACCATAGTATTTTGCTATAGAAAATAAATTTTTAATAGCATTTTTTCTTGATATAGTATGGTATTTTTTTGATAAATGCGGGTATAGGCTTTGACCAATAGGGCTCATTAAAGCCTGCAAGCTTATGATAATTTTTGACGCCAATGCATAATAGCCCACAGCTGTGTTTGTAGATACAAGCCCTAAAAAAAATGTATTTGCATTGCTATAAATATTTGTTGATAGTATTGCTAAAAATAAATGCCAACCATCAATAAGTTGATTTTTAATATTTGCTAAATTAAATGAGAATTTGATATTAAATTGCTTTATTGCAATATAAAAAGCTACCAAACCTCCCACCAAAAAGCCCAGCGAATTAATTAAAGGCACATACAAGTAATCTTTTTCTTGCCTAATAAAAACAAATATGCACAAAGTAAAGAAAAGCTTTATCAGTATATTAATAAATGTGATATATCTCATTTTTTCTAAACCCTGGAAAAGCCAAACAGGAAAAAGCATCTGTCCAATTAATATAAGGAGAGAAAAATAAAATATCTCATACTCGCTATAAAACTTTTTAAAACTAAAAATAATAACTGTAGAAAAAATTACGCTCAAAATAACAAAAGCTAATTTAACAAACAAAACAGATGAAAATATTTCAGAAATTTTTTGAGAGTTGTCACGATTTATTGATATTAATTTTGTTGCAGACAAACTAAAACCGTAATCGGTAAAAATAACGAAGTATGCCGCAAAGGATTGAGTAAAAGCTACAAGACCGTATTTTTCTATACCAATTGTTCTAACTAAGTATGGTATTGTAATAAAAGGCAAAATGTAGTTTGCACCTTGCATCAAACCCAAAAAAAATATATTTTTAAAAACTAGTTTTTTGTCTTCGCTTAATCTCATAAAATTATCTAAAGAATATTAGCATCGTTTAAAATCATCCTCTACTCTAATAATGTCATCTTCTCCTACATACTCGCCAACTTGAGCTTCTATAATTACTAAATCGATTTTACCTGGGTTTTCTAACCTATGAAGCTCACCAATTCTTATATAAGTCGATTCATTAGGCCTTAGAATAAATTCTTTATCTGCTACAGTAACTAGGGCAGTTCCAGATACAACAATCCAGTGTTCGCTTCTGTGTAGGTGTTTTTGCAAAGACAATCTTTTTTGCGGTTTAACTATGATTTTTTTTATTTTATAAAAACGGTTTTCTTCTAAAAGCGTGTAGTTGCCCCACGGCCTATGTACAGTTAAGTGAGTATCTGCAAGTTCTGAGTTTTTGCTTTTTAATACAGATACTATGTCTTTAACCTTTTGACCAGAACCTTTTTTTGAAATTAGCAATGCATCTGCTGTATCAATAATCATCAAATCTTCGACATCTATAGCCCCAATCATGCGATTATTTTCTTCAATTATAAGATTATCTTTTGCATTTATCAGTATAGCGTTATTTTTTGTGTTTCCGTTTTCATCTTTTTCCAAAACTTCGTATAAGCTATCAAAACTACCCAAATCATTCCACTCTATATCAAAAGGCACAATTTTTAATCTCTTGCTTTTTTCTGCAACGGCATAATCAATACTCTTT
>JBFWJP010000111.1:0-5301 GCA_050253135.1 Desulfurella sp.
CTGAACCCACATTTAATAACTTATTAGAGGCTATAAAGGAACTTGGTATAAATATTGATGTGCAAAAGATAGATGTAGAAACGCTTGAAAAAGCCAAAGAGGTAAATTTTTTGGGCTCTCCTTCTATATATGTAGATGGTATTGACATATATACGCTAAAAAAACCCAAAGAGGTTAATTACGCTTGTAGAACTTTTGATATAGATAATAAAAAAAGCGGTATAATACCGAAAACATTTATCAAAGATAGGCTAAAAGATTTTATTTAGGAATTAAGATATCTAGAATTAGTGTAGAGTTTTTATAAAACAATTCTTATTAAAAAGGTCTTTTGTGCTATATGCTTTAAAAATTAAATTATTCCTTGACAACAACCGTTATATATAATATTATAGATCAAAAAAGGAGGTTTAAATGAAAAGTGTACTAGCGGTACTTTTTGTGGTTTTTTTTGTACAGTTATCATTTGCGGGTGAGCTAAAAGTTGTTATTGCACCAAACCTTGATAAAGTTATTAAACCCATTAATGCAGAATTTGAAAAACAAAATAAGTCTGCAAAGGTAGTAGTAATTCCACTTGTCTCTGGTGCGGCCTACCAGCAAATTACAAATGGCTACCCAGTGGATGTTTTTATGTCAGCTGATGCAAAGTATCCACAAGAACTCGTGAAAAAAGGTTTTGCTTTAAGCAGTGATTATTATGTATACGCTATTGGCAAACTTGTGATTTGGACAAATAGTAACATAAAACTAAACGATAATTGCATAGAGAGTTCTCTAAGTAAAGATGTGTTGCACATTGCTATTGCAAACCCAAAATTAGCGCCTTATGGTAGAGCTTCTATTGAAGCTTTAAAAGCTGCAAATATTTATGATAAAGTGGAGAAAAAAATTGTATTTGCAAATGATGTATCACAGGCTCAACAATTTGCACAAACACACAATGCTCAGCTAGCATTTATACCACTTTCATTGGTAATTAAATCAAACAGTGGTCATTATTGCGAAATTGATCAAAATCTATATAAGCCAATAGCTCAAGCAATGGTTATACTAAAATCTTCAAAAAATCAAGAATTAGCTAAAAAATACTTAGATTTTATTAAATCAAGTCAAGTAAAAGCAATATTTAAAGAATTTGGGTATGCTACGCCGTAGTTTGTTTGTAATTTTTTTAGTATTGATTGTCTATAATGTGAGTTTTGGCTCAAAATTAACAATAATATATACTCCAAGCATGCAAAAGCCAATTGAAAAAATTAACGAACTATTTAAAAACCAAGACAAGAACATAGAAATTAGATCAATACCTATTATAGCAGGGGCAGCTTTTGAGCAAATAAAAAAAGGCTACCCTGCAGATATATTTATATCAGCAGATACGATGTATCCAAAAAAACTTGTAGAACAAGGTTTCGCTTTAGAAAACTCATACTTTATTTATGCAAAAGGCGTACTTGTTTTATACTCAAATGTATTGGAATTAGACAAAGCCAATTGTATAGGCAATGTAGAAAAAACTAAAGGCTACATTGGCATAATTAACCCAGTGCTTGGTCCATACGGCAAAGCCACAGTTCAAGCCCTAGAAAATGCCCGTTTGCTTGAATCAGTACAAAAAAGGTTTGTGCAAGGCAAGGACGCTTTGCAGGTTTTGCAGTATGCTAAAACCAACAATGCTTCTTTGGTTTTTTTGCCGCTATCTTTAGTTATTGGCTCAGATGAGAAAAATTACTGCATAGTTGATAAAAAGTTGTATTCACCGATACAGCAAGCAATGGTAATACTAAATAGCTCAAAAAACAAAAGCGCGGCTTACAAATATTTGGAGCTTATGAAATCAAAAAAAGTAAAAGAGATTTTAAAAGCCTATGGTTTTGAAACTTAAAAAGAAGGGAAAATGCTTTTTTTTCAAGAAGAAATAGACAAATTAATAAATGATGATTTGCCATACGGTGATTTAACTACAGATATTTTAGGTTTGAATGGAAGTTGCGAGATAGAGTTTATAGCAAGGCAAGATTTAGTTGTTTGTGCAACCGAAGAAGCAAAAAGGGTGTTTGAGCGTTTTGATATCTTGGTTGAAGGGTTTGTACCTTCTGGAGCTTTACTTAAAAAAGGCGATTTTTTATTAAAAGCACGCGGAGATTTTAAAAATGTGCAAAAATGCTATAGAGTTTGTTCTAATTTAGTAGAGCATGCTTGTGGACTAACCACCAAGACAAAAAATTTTGTTGATTTGGCTAAAAGCGCTAACCCAAATATAAGAATTGCCACCACACGCAAAACCTTTCCGTTTGCAAAAAAACTTGTAATAAAGTCTATTTTAAGTGGTGGCGCAAGTGTGCATAGGTTGGGTTTGTCTGAAACTATTTTAATATTTAAAGAGCACGTTATGTTTATGGGTGGGCTTGATAAGTTAATCGACAAAATTGATGAAATCAAGCGTAGAGCTTATGATAAGGTAGTTTGCGTTGAAGTGGAAAATTTAGATGATGCGGTTAAGCTTGCACGAGCTGGTATTGATTTTTTGCAGTTAGACAAGTTCGATATAGAACAAACAAAGCGGGCTGTTCTACAGTTAAGAAATATTAATAATAATATTAAAATAGCTGCTGCAGGCGGTATTAATGATAAAAATGTCCTAGATTATGTAAAAACAGGCGTTGATTCGATAGTTACTTCGTGGTTGTACTTTGCAAAACCATCCGATATAGGTGTAAAATTTACAAAAGTGGGTTGATATTTTACTTTACGCTTGACATATTTTTATTTTTGTATAAAAATAAGATAACTAAATGGGAAAATCAAAAAGGAGGTTTTGAGTGCATTCATTAGTTTTTATTAAGCAAGTTCCAGATGCGGCTCAAGTTAGGGTTGATTATGAAACTGGAACCCTCATAAGAGAAGGTGTTCCAGCTATTATAAACCCTTTTGATACGCATGCTATTGAAGCAGCAGTCCAGATAAAGGACAAATTTGGTGGTAGTGTGTCAGTTTTGTGTATGGGGCCTCCTATGGCAGAAGAGGCTTTAAAAAAAGCTCTTGCTATGGGTGCAGATAATGTATTTTTATTGAGTGATAGGGTATTTGCAGGATCTGATACCTTAGCAACAAGCTATGCGTTATGGGCAGGTGCACAAAAGGTTATTCAAGAAGTTGGTCCGGTTGATATATTTTGGGCGGGAAAGCAGGCGATCGATGGTGACACAGCACAAACAGGCCCAGGTATAGCAACGCGTTTTGATGTTCCTTTGGTTACATATGCTGTTGAGATAAAGGAAGTTGATCCATCAGCAAAAAAAATTCAAATCGTAAGGCTTTTAGAAGGTGGTACTGAAACTGTCGAAGTACCAATGCCGTGCATGATTACAACAGAAGAAACACTCAATCATATACGATTTGCTCCACTCCCATACCTTATAAAAGCTGCGAAAACTCCTGTTGTTTTACTTAACTCTAGCAATACTACGATAGATGCTTCTCAGTGTGGTTTGAAAAACTCACCAACAAAAGTTAAAAAAGCATTTACACCACCAAAGAGAGAGCGCGGAGAGATGATCGAAGGTAGCCTAGATGAGATTGTAAGTGTAGTTTATGAAAAAATAGAACCAATGCTTAAGCAGTTGGGAAGGGTTTAAGGGGTGGATAGATGATTAAGCAAGATATTACACAGTATAAAAATGTTTGGGTTTTTATAGAACACAATGACGGTAAAATTGAGAGGGTCTCTCTTGAGTTATTAAGCAAAGGTGCAGAACTTGCAAAAGATCTTAATTGCGAAGTTTGTGCATTTACCGTTGGTGATAAAGTTGAACAATTTGCAAAAGAAGTAGGCGAATATGGTGCGAAAAAATTTTATATAATCGAAAACCCTGTTTTAAAAGAGTACAGAACAGAGCCTTGGAGAGATGCAATAGTATATTTAATTGATAAGTATAAACCAGAGGTGGCTTTAATTGGAGCTACCACACTTGGTAGAGATTTAGCAGGTACGGTTGCAACAAAGCTATCCGCTGGCTTAACCGCTGATACGACGGCGCTAGACATTGATCCATCAAACAAAAACCTTCTAATGACACGTCCTACATTTGGTGGAAATTTGATGGCTACAATATTTTGCCCAGACAACAGGCCTCAGATGTCCACAGTAAGACCAGGCGTGTTTAAGGCAGTTAAAAACCCTACAAAGCCAGAAGTGATAAAAGACAAATACGAAATTACCGAAGACCAAATAGTCAAAAAAATTATTGAGAAAGTTCAAACAGGCGAAGAAAAAGTAAACTTAAGTTTTTATGAAGTAATAGTTTCTGGTGGTAAAGGCATTGGTAAAAAAGAAAATCTTAAATTACTTGAAGATTTAGCAAATGCACTAGGTGGTACCTGGGCTGTATCGCGTAAAGTGGTTCAGGCTGGTTGGGCGCCACAATCAAGACAGGTTGGTCAGACTGGTCAGACGGTTCACCCAAAAATTTATATTGCAGCAGGCATTTCTGGTGCTGTGCAGCATGTAGCGGGTATGAAATCCTCGGATATCATAATTGCAATAAATACAGATCCTCAAGCACCAATATTTGAAGTGGCTACATATGGGATTGTTGGCGATTGTTTGCAGATATTGCCAAAAATGACAGAAATGTTTAAACAAAAGTTGGTTAAATAGGGAGTGAAGATATGAGAAAGAAGGATTTTGATGTTGTTATAGTGGGTGCTGGGCCAGCTGGTTTGGCCGCAGGGTATGTGCTAGCTAAAGCAAAGGTTAATGTTGCGATTATTGAGCGTGGCACATTTCCTGGCTCGAAAAATGTGATGGGCGGTATTTTTTATAGAAAAGCTTTAGATGACTTAATCCCAGAATTTTACAAAGAAGCCCCCTTAGAAAGGCACATAATCGAGCAAAAGATGTGGTTTATCTCAGAAGATTCCGTCTTTTCTACGGGTATCAAAAGCGAAAAGTTTAACAAAGAACCATACAATTGCTTTAGCGTTTTTAGAGCTAAATTTGATAAGTGGTTTGCTCAGAAAGTCCAAGAAGCTGGCGCATTAATCATAAATGAAACAGTAGTAAAAGACCCAATTATTGAAAATGGCAAAGTTGTTGGTATTAGAACAGATAGGCCAGATGGTGATTTGTACTGTGATTGTGTTATAGCAGCAGACGGTGTGAATTCGTTTTTGGCAAAATCTTTAGGTCTTAGAGAAAAAATCACTCCAAATAAAGTGGCAGTAGCCGTAAAAGAAATTATCGGTTTACCAGAAAATGTAATTAATGACAGATTTGGCGTATCAAGCGATTCAGAT
>JBFWJP010000112.1:0-5188 GCA_050253135.1 Desulfurella sp.
ACCATCGCCTGCCCAACCTACTACATTTATATGATCTTTGCCTTGCATTTTAAAAGAAGCTTTGATACCACTTGCTACAGCTGCTGTAGTTTCAAATGCGGTGTGAAAAACAGGCACACCTGCATAATTTTTGCCCAAGGGTCCATTAATAATTGTCCAGCAACACGCAGGTATAATAATTACAGTGTCTCTGCCTAAAGCTTTTAGTGCTAACCTCATAGCAAGACTTGCACCGCAACCAGGACATGCTAGGTTATTTGGAAGAGCTATTTCATCTTTTGCTAACTTCATACTTTACCTCACAAGAATAAGCTTCTAGTTCGACCATTTTTTGCATCCAAAAAGCTAGAAACAATGTCTGATTCTGTAATGGTATCGCCACCAAGGCCTCCAACAAAGCCTAAAACATTGCATAAATCTAGGCCTCCTGCTATTTCGTCTTTAACTATGCCGCCTTTGCCATGAGAGATATCCCTATCAAAAACAACTATTAGTTTTTTATCACTTAAAAGTTCTTTTAACTGTTTTACAGGAAACGGCCTAAACATATTTATTTTTACAAGATTTACATCAATGCCTTCTTTTCTTAGATTATCTACGGCTAATCTAGCTGTTTGACTAAGTGTGCCTAAAGCCACGATAGAGTAATCGCTTATATTCGTTGGATAAACATCGACTGCTTTGTAGTCTCTGTTTGCAATTTTTTTAAACTCAAGCGCTACATTGTCAAAAATATCGAAAACTTTCAGCATATCTAAATGCTGTTGCTTTTTGATTGCATAGTAGTCTTTTGGAAAAGCAAGCGCACCGTACGCCTTTGGGTTTTTAGGATCAAGCGTATCACGGCTTATTTTTGGCAATAGTGGTTTAACAGCGTCGTGATCCAAAATTTCAACAGGTTCTTTTGTATGCGTTAGTAAAAAACCATCCAAGCAAACCATTGCAGGGAAAAGCGACCTTTCTGCAACGGCAAAAGACATAACTATAAAATCAAAAACCTCTTGAGAGTTTGCCGCATAAAACTGTATCCACCCAGTATCACGCTGTGAAAGTGAATCTGTGGCTTCAGCCCAAATATTCCAGCCAGGCGCTATAGCTCTATTTGCATTTGCAAGCACAATAGGCAGTCTTGCACCACTAGCCCAGTGCAGAACTTCGTGCATTAAAAGTAGGCCTTGAGAGCTTGTTGCTGTGAATGTTCTTGAGCCAGCAATTGATGCACCAATGCAGGCAGCCATAGCCGAATGCTCTGACTCAACTTTTATAAACTGAGCGTTCATTTTTTTTGCATAAATTAAATCAGCAATTTTTTCTATAATTGAAGTTTGTGGGGTTATGGGGTATGCGCTTATAACTTCTACATCACATACAGATACGGCTTGTGAAACTGCATCATTTCCGCCTAATACTTTTTTCATAAGCACCTCACGCTATCGTAGGCAAGTTTTGCGCCTTGTATGTTTAAATCAGCCTTTTTATCAATCTTGGATTTTATAGCAGAAGCTAAAATGTCGAAAGAAAAATCATTCGTTACCTTACAGTAAGCCCCAAGAATGGTAGTATTAATTATTGGTATAGCTGGACTTCCAAGATTAAGAGAAAGCGCAATAGCATTTGCGTCTACTATGTAAATTTCCACTTTTTTTTCTTTTACTTTTAGGTTTGCTGAATTTGCAACCAAGATACCATTTTCTTTTAATTTAGCCGTATCTATAACAGATAGACTGAATATTACAGCAATATCTTCTGATTCTATTGGGTAGCGCTGGTAAATTTCTGAATCATCTACGCGAATATAAGAGTGCGACGGTGAACCTCTGCGCTCAGCCCCATAAGAAGGCATAAATTGTACATATTTACCACTATCAAAATAGCATTGTGCAAGAATTTCACCTGCTACAACGACACCTTGTCCGCCTCTACCATGCAAACCAATATTTTTCATAGAAACCTCACGCCATTTTATTAATATAATCTACCACAATTTCAGTTGGTTCAAACTTATACTTTAGATGATAAAGCCCACGGGGTGCTGGGCCAGATATGCGGTTTCCCCATTCATCATAAACGCTACCATGGCACGGACATATAAATTCTTTTTTATCATTATGCCATTTTACAATACAGCCTAAATGTGTGCAGTGTGCATTTAGTGCTACAATTTTACTATCACGATCGATTAAAAATACGCTATCTTTGTAATTTACACCACCATCATCTGTGCCTTTTTTAATTTCATCTTTTAAAAAGCGCACCAGTCGTTTAGTGTTCGTTCCAGAAAACGCAAAATCCAGTCCTATAAAACCTACTAATCCTGCTAGTATAACTTTTGCTCCTAAATAAAAAAAGTCTCTTCGCTTCATTTTTAGCCTTCATAAATATTTTCTTCAAGTAATATAGATAGATTTTTAAAATACTCAAGTGTCGTATTGTTTTTCACTACTTCGCAAAACTTATTTATCCAATGCTTTAAGTGTTCTTCTAAAAGGCGTTGCTTTATGTCAAAGTGCTCTGCTGATTCATTTGCGTCTAAATATGCTAAAAAAGCTAGCTCTGCTGAAATATGATCTGGTAAGTCATGCCAATTTTTGCTTGTATCTAAACCACAAGCTGCGTATAGCTTTTTTATTTTAATTGTAGCTTCACCGTAAATTTCTTTTTCTCTCCAAAATGATTCGTAGGGGGGGGCAATTACTCTTGGGTAGGCATTAATGAAAAGTCTTGTGTATTCAACCTGAAGATCCTCTAAATCAGGCAATTCTAAACCAAAAGCTTTTGCGCAAGCTTTGTACTGATCTAAAATAGGTTTTTGTGGGTACAAAAAAAGCACAGCCAAACAATCAAATTTATTCATAAACACTATTTATTATAATAAAAATTATTTAATTTGCAAGAAAATTAAATTTTGCGAATTTAAAAAAACCACACTTAGAGGGTTTCTCTAAGTGTGGTAAGAGTATTAGAATTTATAAGTTAGCTGAACTGCGTATTCGTCTTCATGCATTTTGATTGAAACTGGCATACCTTGAAATGTGCCGCTTTGCTTGTGCTCAAAGGCATGCTGGTATGCAGCAGTTAGCTGGAGAGATGGTGTAATATCGTATGATGCGCCAAATGATAGGTGTGTTTGAACGATTGCGGGTGATATGATGTTATAGCCGAATGCTTCACCATCTGGGATTGGGCTTTTTCCGTAGTTAAAGCCAGCCATTAATGTAAGAGGCTGAATGGGTGAGTACTCTACACCTAACATATATACCCACTGGTTTTTCCAGTTGAAATCCCATGAGTTCATCCTCGCTATACCGCTTACTGGCACTTTATCCATTACAATTGACCAGTTAATCCACTTTGCATCGGCTTCAATTCTTAAGTTATTTACAGGCCTAAAGTTCACACCAAACTGTATGGTTTGTGGCATATCAAGTCTCATGCGTACTTTGTAGCCATCAAACATACCGCCAGGCATACCTGTACCTGTAGTTAGATTAAAAGCGTTTGGTATTGTATTCCACTGGAGTGTTTGCATCCAGCGCTTTGACTGATAAGCTAAGCCAAACTGCCACATATCGTTTAATTTATATATAATGCCTAAGTTAAAGCCTGCCCCATATGCATTTTGTGCAGATAGTGAGTTTACAGCTGTTCCTGTGGCAAAGGGGGCTATTCCAGCATAACCACCGTATCCGTAACCTTGAGCAATTGCTGCATTATTCATATCCATTTCGAGTGCCATAGACTGATAAACAAACACAGGTGCAAAGCCTATAGATAGGTGACCATCTATTCTATAAGAACCTGCTACATCCATTTCCATCATCTGCATATTTGAGTAGACTTTTTGTAAAGGTGCTGCCATACCAAACCCATTTGGGTTGTTCCAGTCAACACCCATACCAGATACGCCGTACATGCCAATGCCAAAAGTGAAGTTTGACTCTTGACAGTTACAGCCTTTCGGGTTTATTGCTATGCCAGCTGCTGGTACCACATATACATTGGACTGACTGCCTTGACCGTTTAGGTACCTAAGAGGTACGAATACATCGCCACCTACAGAGGCACTGGATGTTGGAAGCCAAGAGATACCTGCTGGGTTTGTAAGGATTGTTGATGCATCCTGTGGGTTAGCCACAGCCGCACCGCCCATTGCTAATTGCTTTGCTCCAAGACCTGTCATAAAATAGCCGTTTGTTGCAAATGATTTTGTTGCAACACCAAAGCTCAAACCAACCGCTAAAGCTACTGCTAAAGAAAGATGTTTTTTCAACATAAGACCCCCAAAATCGTAATTTTGTCACAGTATAATAAAATCATTTTCTGATTGTCAAGAAAAAAATGATATTTTTGAAATTTTTTTTGAAAAATACTACTGAAAGCTACTAAATGAGATAGTAATTTACTTTACTATAGCATTTAATCTTGCAGTAGCTTGTTTATTTTGTTTTGTGCGTTTTTCAAAAAACGATTTAAGTCTTTTTCAATTTCTTCAAAGGCAGCTATGAGCTGCTTGCCCTTTGATGTGAGCTTTGATCCGCCACCGTCTGGTCCACCTATTTTAGTCTCAATAATAGGCAGTTTCGAAAGGCTGTTGATTTCTTTTACAATATCCCACGCAGCTTTGTAGCTCATTTTCATGTCTTTTGCTGCCTTTGATATGGAACCGTAGTCGTCTATCTTTTTTAATAGCTCTACTTTGCCTTTTCCTAAAAAATTTTTGTTGTCAATGTCAACCCAAATTCTGCCGAAAATCTTTTTCTCGTCCAAAAAAAGCTCCTTTGATTAAGATTTATAATTTGCTTTGTCGTATATTACATATCTTATGCCACCAGTTGGGTTTGGTACATCGTTAAAGTATCTAGGTATAAGGTGAAAATGCAGGTGATTGATTGTTTGTCCTGCTGCTTGACCTTCGTTTAAGCCAAAGTTGTAGCCATCGGGTTTTTTCGAAATATATGAGCTTCTTAGTGCATTTTCTATGAAATCAAGAGATTTTTCATTTATTGGACTCAAATTTTCATATATCTCTTTTAAGTCGTTTTTTTCAATGAAATCTTTGGCTTTTGAGATAGCTTTTTTTAAGTAAAAAAAGTCATTATCGCTCAAATCATCAATTGATTCAATATGCTTTATGGGTATTATAAGCATGTGTCCTGGGTTTACTGGAAACTTGTCCATTATTACAAAA
>JBFWJP010000113.1:0-5174 GCA_050253135.1 Desulfurella sp.
TAGGAGTAGGTAACTTCCTTGAGGCAATCGAACTTGAACCGCTGCCAGAGATGGTAGAACATCCAAGGGCAAACCCATTTATTAAATTTGAAGAATATTTAGTAGCAGATGAAGAAGAGAGTAAGGAGGGTTAAACTATGCCAGATGTAGATAAAGGAACAGTAAGAATTACGGATATTGGTCCACCTAACTACGAAAACTTTTTGCCGCCAATAATCAAGAAAAACTACGGCAAATGGCTTTACCATGAAATACTAAAGCCTGGCGTTATGGTTCATGTATCAGAGACAGGCGATAAACTCTATACAGTAAGGGTAGGCTCAACCAGGATAGTGAGCAGTGATTTTGTAAGGGATATATCGAATTTAGCTGATAAGTACTGCAACGGCTATTTGAGATTTACCACAAGAAACAACTTAGAGTTTCTTCTTGACAAAGAAGAAAATATTGAACCTTTAATTAAAGAGGTACAGGCGCTTGGTTTCCCTGTAGGCGGGATTGACCATTCTTTGGGCAATATTGTTCATACGCAAGGCTGGCTGCACTGCCACACATCAGCAAGCGATGCATCAGGCGTAGTTAAAGCGCTTATGGATGAGTTTTATGATTACTTTGTTGGAGACAAACTGCCAGCAAAGGTAAGAATGGCATTTGCATGCTGCCTTAATATGTGTGGATCTGTGGGTGCTTCAGATATTGCAATTGTAGGTATGCATAGAAGACCGCCAACTGTTATGGCAGATAGGGTAAAGGATTTATGCGAAATACCAAGCACAATAGCAGCATGCCCCGTAGATGCAGTAAGGCCAAAAACGATAAACGGTAAACCTTCCGTTGAGATTGATGAAGACAGATGCGTCTTTTGCGGTAACTGCTATACCGTATGCCCTGCGCTTCCAATAGCCGATCCTCTAAATGATGGTTTGGCAATATTTGTTGGAGGTAAAGTTGCAAATGCAAGAACCAAACCAACTTTCTCAAAGCTTGCCGTACCGTGGCTTCCAAATAACCCACCAAGATGGCCAGAAGTTATAGAAGCCGTAAGGACTATATTAGAAGCTTATAAAGATGGTGCAAGAAAAGGGGAGCGCGTTGCAGAGTGGATCGAAAGGATAGGTTGGCCAAAGTTCTTTAAGATAACGGGCTTTGAATTTACAAAGTACCATATTGATGACTTTAGGTTAGGCGAAGCAACAATGAATTACTCTAACTATGCAAGGTTGTAAGGAGGCCTGCTATGACTGACGAGCAAAAACAAAAAATAAAGGCTTTTGTTGTTAATTTAGTCAAAGAATACCATGGTAAAAAAAGATTTAAACCTCTTGATCTAGAAAGAGAAATTGAGCAGAACTTTCAAAGTGAAAATATAACAAGAAAAGACGCAAAAGCGGCTATCAAAGAGCTTACAGATAGCGGAGAGCTAATTTATGGATATGCGGGAGGAAGCTTTCTGGCTTTGCCGGAAGATCAAACACAATAAGGAGCTTTTATGGCTGTAGTTAAGGTTAAAAAAAGTATAAAGAGTTTTAGCAAACCAAGTGGGACAGAGTATTCTTCAGATAGGCCCATTTACGTAGAAAAGCGCCCCCCTTGTTCTGATACATGCCCAAACGGCGAACAGGTTAGGGAGTTCTTGCAGTACATTGCGCAAGCACAAGATTACGGTAGAACATACGAGGAAGCCTTAGAAGGCGCTTTCTACATCATAGCTCAAACAAACCCCATGCCTGCAACTACAGGTAGGATTTGTCCGCATCCTTGCGAGTCAAGGTGCAATAGAAAGGATAAAGACAGTGCTGTGAACATCAATGCTAGTGAAATGTTTATTGGAGATTTTGCAATTCAAAATAAACTGTCTCTAAAAAAGCTTGATGAAACATACGATGCAAAAGTGGCTGTAATCGGCTCTGGTCCATCAGGTTTGTCTTGTGCGTACCATCTAGCAAGAAGAGGTGTAAAAGTAACAGTATTTGAGAAAGAAGAAAAGCCAGGCGGTTTGCTCTACTACGGCATACCTAATTTCAGATTGCCAAAAGAAATTGTCAGCGCTGAAATACAAAGGATTGTAGATTTAGGCGTAGACATTAAATATGGCAAAGCTGTAGGCAAAGATATAGACATTGAAGATCTAAAGAGGGAATTTGACTGCATATATGTGGCAACTGGAGCATATAAACCAGAAAAGCCTAACTTGGAAAATATCGATAATATAAAAGGGGTCTTTAGCGGTCTTGAGTTTTTATACCGTTTTGCCAAAGGCGAACACATTAGTATTGGTAAAGATGTGGTGGTAGTTGGCGCAGATACTGCAGCAGATGCGGCAATGATAAGCAAAAGATGGGGCGCAAACGTAACGTTTGCCTATAGAAGAACCGTCCCAGACAAAGAAACTTTTGATAAAAAAGCCTCAAGAGAGGCTATTGACGCCTACGAAGAAGGTATAACATTCCAATTTGCAACGGTACCTGTGGAGCTTGTAAGCGAAAATGGTACACTAACAGGTGTTAAATTTCAAAAGATAAAAGTAGGCGCAAAAGATGAACGCGGTCATGCAGCACAAGTAGAGAATGTAGGCGAACCATTTTTGGTAAAAGCCGATACATTTATTTACTCAGTGGGTCAAAAACCCGATTACAGCGGTTTGGAAAAACTGCTTGGGCAAACCGAAGGATTTGTTAAAATAAAAGATAACTACCAAGTAGAAGGCCAAGATAAAGTATTTGCAGGCGGTGATATAGTAGGTCCAAGGCTTATGTATGTAACCACAGCTATTGGACATGGCTTTGCTGCAGCAGTGAATATGATTGAGTATTTAACAGGTAAAAAAGTTATAGAAAAGGATACAAGAAAAGTAATAGAATCTGACAAAATGCACCTTGATTTATACGAAACAAAACCGCGTCACGAAAGAAAACTAAGAGACCCATTGGAGCGCATTAAAGACTTTGAGCCTTTCATGAACGGCTTGTCCATGGAAGAATTTATAGAAGAAACAAAGCGATGCATGAGCTGTGGGCTTTGCTTTGACTGTGGAAATTGCTTTACCTATTGTTCGCACGGTAGTGTTAAAAAGCTGCCAAAGGGTCAGCATTATGAGTTTCATTTAGAAACGTGTGATGGTTGTATGAAGTGCTTTGAGAACTGCCCATGTGGCTATATAGAAAAAATGTAATAAAGGAGGTTTAAATGGCTTTTTTAGATTTTAACGGCAAAAAAATAGAGATAGATGATGAAGGATACATCCAGCATCAAGAAGAGTGGAGCAAAGAGTTGGCAGAGTTCATGGCAAAGCAAGATGGAATAGAGCTAAAGGAAGAACACTGGAAGCTTATTGATTACATAAGGGAATACTTTAAAGAATATCAGGTGGCACCTTCAATTAGAGCTGTTGCAAAGCAAACTGCTGAAATTTGCAATTTACCCAATGTCAGGGAAGGTAACAAATACATTTATGTACTTTTCCCGGAAGGGCCAGCAAGACAGCTTGTAAGGTACGCAGGTTTATCAAAACCAACTGGCTGTGTATAAAAAGCTTTCAAGGGTAAGAAAAAACTTTTCTTACCCTTTTTTTGGAGGAAGCAATGGGAAATCTTGATTTTGTGAGTTTTATATACGTTATTCTTACATATACTGCTTTTGCGGTCCTAATTATTGGTATAGTATGGAAGATTATCGTTTATGCAAAAACGCCCATGCCCGTAAAAATCCCGCTGACACCTGCTCCAAAGACTAAAACAGGTGCATTTTTTAGGGTACTTGGTGAAGTTTTTTTCTTTAAAAGCCTCTACCGATCAAACAAAAGTACATGGGTTGGTGGGTATGTATTTCACATTAGTTTAGCCATTGTTTTAATCCAGCATGTTTTAAGACACTATGTGTATGATTTTTACAATGGTAACCTTCCTTCTTGGTACAACCTCCTTGTGCCCATTGGTCTTGTGTTTGGTACACTAATGCTTATAAGCTTAATTTACTTATTTTTTAGGCGAATATTTGTAGAAAGGGTGAAATTTATAAGTGTGCTGTCAGATTACTTTATACTTGTGCTTTTAATGCTTATTACAATAGCAGGGTTATCTGAAATATTATTCCAGCCGGCAAGCGCTTTAGAAAAAAGCGTTGTGCAGTTGGATGCATTTTTTAACAAACTATTTGTTTTTCAGCCAGTTGATATACCACATAACCCATTTTTCTTACTGCACTATTCATTAGTTTTGATTCTTCTTGCTTACATACCATTTAGTAAGGTTATGCATTTTGTTGGTATATTTTTTAGCCCTACATTGTCTATGAATGATGATGTTAGAGAAAATCGATACACAGATGAAAAAACTACAAGGCTAACGATTTAGAAGGGGGTAAAAATGTCTAAAGAGCACTATCATATTCATAAACTAACGGGAAAGATTGAAGCCCCAAAGCTTTTAAGAAAAGGTAATCAGGCTAGTGAGTTTACTTTTCCAGCGCTTGAGCAGGATATGGAAACACTGGGTTTTCCTAAGAAACTTCAAGAAGGTTGGCAGGATAAAGCTGTTGGTGTTTTCAAAGAGCTTTTAGATAACAATAAAGCTTTAAAAACATACATGGACATATGCGTAAGGTGTGGTGCCTGCACGGATAAATGCCAGTTCTTTTTAGGCAGCGGTGATATTAATAATACGCCTGTTGGTAGAGCAGAGCTTATGCGTAAAGTTTACAGGTACTATTTTACACCATTTAGCTCAAAAGGTTCAAAAGAACCTTTTAGCGAGCATGTTTTAAAACAGTGGCAGTCTTACTTCTACCAGTGCTCTGAGTGCAGGAGGTGTTCTTACTTTTGCCCATATGGTATAGATACAGCAGAAATTACGATGGCAGCAAGAGAAATTCTGGACTCAATAGGCGTTGGTGAAAAATACGCAACAAATACCATAACGCAAGTCTATAGAACAGGTAACAACATAGGCATCGATGCAAATGCGCTAAAAAATACAATAGCAGAATTTGAAGAGGATTTAAAAGACGAAACGGGTAAAGACATAAGGATACCGATAGATGAAGAAGGCGCTGATGTTTTGCTTGTTCCGCCATCGGCTGATTTTTTTGCCATACCGCATATTGAATCTATGTTTGGCTATGCAAAGGTATTTTACAAGGCAGGTATAAGCTACACACTCTCATCTTACGCTTCTGAG
>JBFWJP010000114.1:0-5138 GCA_050253135.1 Desulfurella sp.
TGGTCAAGAAATTGTAGCTATCTCTCAACCTTGCGCTTCAACTGCCTCCATTAAAGGTGGAACAGCTACTAACAATGAGCTTGTAATCTTATCAGACGCTAGCAGCAACTTTCCTACAAACAACAAAACTCCAAGTGCCATCAACTCTTTTGGTACAGGCACTATATCTGGCTTTGAAGTATTAGGCATTAGTGATAATAGCCCAAGTGGCAATAATTTCGATATAGCTGCTCTTGGCGCACAGCTTGGAAGCTTTAACAACACAATTGATTTACATGAGGTTAGTGGAACTGATACACTGTACAATGTTGCAAATAACTCTACACTCCAGTTTCATGATACTGGTATTTATAATACTGTCCAAGTATACAATCAATCTACTTTAAGCACTATGGATGTTAATCTTAGCCACTCCTCTGCAGGTAATCAAATATATATAGGTACTCTTAATTTATCTTATGCACCATCATCATCCGTAGGCGCTGCTACATTAAATATTACAGACACTGGTATAAGCAATAGTATCAATTCTGATACTATTTTAACACTAACTGATAATACTTTAACTACGCTAAACATAAATAGCAACAATAACTTTACAATTGGCACACTGAATGATTCCGTAACCAGTCCAGTATCTATTAATCTAAGCGGAGCAGGAGTATTTAATTTAGGTTCCGATACTTTAAACACTCCAACACTTACAATTACTGATAACTCAACAAGTGCAAAAGCTACGACAATTACTGCTCTAACCGACAACGCTCTTAATACTCTAAACTTTGCTGGCACGCACGCAGCAGGCATAGCAATTACCACATTAATAGACAGTGCAACTGCACTTACCATAGCAAACACAGGTACAGGCACTGCAAGCATTGATAACTTTACTAGCTTAACACTAACGAGCCTTACGCTTACAGGCAATGTGGCATTTGGAACGTTAAGTAGTAGTGGTGTTCCAACGGTTTCAATAACCGACAAGACTGGATTTACGCTTGCTGGTGCAACTGACAATGCTTCTGTAATTTTGAGTTTAACTGATGCAGCAACTGCTGCTCACACAAATAATATAGCTCTTGGCAATGGAGACGACACATTGATCTTGACGAGCGATGCTTCTAACTATAATATCACCAACAAGATCACAGTAGGCACAGGCACTAATGCCATTACTTTAAATGATACAAATAACGGCACCACCACTACTGTAACCGACATAATAAAATTCGCAGACAACTCTTCTTTATTTAATGGCACTGATCATTTGACTACAGTAACCCTAGGTAGCAGCACCCCAGCCACTAATGTATACTTTGATTTCAGCTTAGTTTTGGGTTCTACTACTCCTTTGCTTTTTGATGCAACTGTAGTGCCCGTAACTGCTACAACGCTTGCAGGAGCTCTTGCACAAGCTGACACAGCTGTTCATAATGCGTACTATAACGCTGGATACTTTACATATGGCAGCAACACCTATTTATTTGCTGACTCGAGTACAAATAGTGGACATCAGGCAATTATTGAATTAGTGGGTACTCACACGATTGCTACTACTTCAACAGCCGATGTGGTTCACGTATTAACATAATTTTTTAGTGAATTTTAGTTTCTGGCTTTTCGTTTCTTGCAAAAAGCTCCCCTTTGAGGGGGCTTTTTTAGCTGTGCACAGTACTTGTGTTTTAGGCTAAATGAAAGAGCTTAAATCAAACCCTTTAAGTTTCTGTATGGGATATCTTATGAAATAAAGCCCCCTTGGTTAGGGGGCTTCTTATAAGAGGAGTTTTAAAGTTGCTTACACCAATTACGAAAGAAGAGTTTATAAATAAACGCTGGCTTAGACATAAAAGCTTTGAGTTTGCAAAGCGAAGAGGTTTTGTACAGGTTTCTGCAATGGAACTTCCAAAAGCAGCCCTATCATACCCTATAGGTTTTCTAAAGCAAAACGAAGAGTTTTTGGCAGTAGCCCTAATGGGCATAGAGCCTACAAGAAACCTATACATAGATAAAAAAGGTAACTTCCTTGCAAACTACATACCCGCACTTATTAGAATTTCACCTTTTACGCTTGCTTCATCAAACGCAAACGAAAGAATTATATGTGTAGATGAAACTATAGTGTACGGCCAAGAAGGTGAACCATTTTTTGAGCCTGATGGAACATTATCAGAATCCCTGCAAAAGATTAGAGATTTTCTAAGCGCTCTTGATGCAAACCTCTCTGCTACCCAAAAAGCACTATCTGCACTAAGCGCTGCAAATCTTATAAAACCGTGGGACATACTAATTCCTACAAAGTCCGGCACAAAGCGCATAGAAGGCTTATACTGCACAGATGAAGCAGGTTTAAATACTATAGATAAAGACACACTTGTAGCTTTGCGTGATGTAGGTGCTTTAACTATCGCCTACTGCCAGCTGATCTCAATGCAAAATATTGAAATACTTGCTAAGCTTGCAGACTACCATGAGCAACTAGACCAAGCAGAGTTTAGCCACATAAGCAAAACCGACCTCGATTTTTCTTTTCTAAACTAAATTATTAGATAAACTTTTTCGGTTTTTTTCTAATGTTATTTACACTTGCTACACAGTTTACAAAATACTATAGAATTGTAAAATCCGATATATCTAAAAATATATAGGGAGGAATTTTATGTCACTTAATCTGTCTGTTACTGACGAAGCGCAAGCTCTTTGGATGGCCTTTTATGACAGACCTATGAATGCTCAAGAGGCTAACTCAATAGACATGATAACCACAATGCCTGGTTTTATTAACCCACAGTCTCTATGGGGTTTATTTTTTTCATTTAGCGATCTTAACACAATGATTAATGACTTTTATAATAATTTGTTCGGCAGGTCTCCAAGTTCTGCAGAATTAAGCTACTGGACAAACTATTACTATAATCATAATACTAGCATAGGTGAGCTTGCATGGGACATTATAAACAACGCATCTGGAACAGATGCCACAAATTTAAACAACAGAGTACAAGCGGCTGATATTTTTGACAGTACACTTGGGCAAAGCTATACATCTTCTGTTCAGCAAACAGCACAAAACTTCATAAACAGCATTTCAGCTACCACAGATGTAGCAAGTATTACGCCAGCAACAATACAAAACTATTTAAATAACCCTAACAGCAGTTTTTTATCCAATACAACACAAACCCCAACAACAAGCCCAAGTGGAACAAGCACCACAGCAAACAGCTCTAATATTTATAACCAAATACAGAATCTTTACATAGCATTTTACGGCAGACCTGCAGATCTTGGTGGTTTAAATTACTGGGCAAGTGTATTAGGAAATAACGGTGACAATGTTCAAAGCATACTGCAAAACTTTGCTAACTCTCAAGAGGCTCAAAGCCTTTACGGCACAATTACACCTTCTAACATAGGCACAGTAATTAATCAAATATACGAAAATTTGTTTAACAGGGGAGTGGACCCAATAGGCTTGCAGTATTGGGCAAACGTTTACAGCACTTATCACATGAGTCCAGGTGTGCTTGCATACGATATCTTGCAAGGCGCTTTAGCTGCAAACAATACAGATACGCAAACTATTGAAAACAAACTAAAAGCAGCTAATGTATTTACAGATACGCTTGGTCAAAATTACTCAAGCTCCACTATACCCACAGCGCATAATTTTATAATTAATATCTCAAATGGCACAAATGTTGCAAGTATTACGCCAACAACAATAGAAAGCTTAATAAATAGCTCAAGCTCTTCAATCAGCAGCCCAACTGCAACCACAAGCACAGGTAGCACAAATTCTTCTACCACTATAGTAATGCCAGCAGATATTAGCACTATATCTGATAACACCACACTAAAGTTTAATGACAATTATAATACAGTTACCAACAACGGCAATACAACAAGCACTTACAGTACTATCAATATAAACAGCACATCTGCCCTAAGCAGCATGAATATTTTATTTGACAACTCTCACAATAATAATATTACAATAAATTGGCTAAATTTATCTCCAAATAGCTCACAAGGCAGTGTTTCTACACTAAATATTTCAGATACAGGTGGCAGCGGCAGTATTACTAATACAATCTCTCAATTAACCGACAATGCTCTAACAACGCTAAATTTATCTGGCACGCATAACATTGAGATAGATTTAATTAAAGGTGCTTCAAATTCAAATTTATTTATAAATATAACATCAACGAATACCGATAATACTTTAAATTTCACAAACAGTAGTAATAAATTGGCAGTATGGGTCGGGAATAACCAAACAAATAACTTTACATTGGTTAATGGTGACAATATACTTTTTTTAACTAATACCGCCAATAGTGCAAATCTTATAAGCAACAATAATATTACTGTAGGTAGCGGCAATAATGCTATACTTTTGTTCGACGCAATTATAAATGGTAGTAAAGACACTTTAACACTTGCATCTGCAAATGAGGACATAAATCACTTTACATCAATACTATACGATTGTACGCAATTACATTCATCGAATGCAAGTAACGATTTTGCTAACTTAACTCTAACATTCTCAAATACTATTAATCCCAACAATGCAACTGCCACAGGCATTACTTTGGTTAATGTATCTTCAGCTACGATTTTTCAACAAGCGCTTAACCAAGCTATTGCTGCAACATCAAACACAAATCCATTTGCTTACTTTAGTATACCTGATAGTTTGGTGCCGGGCAACCCTGCTTATAAGATGAATCCTAATGGAGCATCGCCTTCAAATCCATCAGATGATCACTATATAGATACGGTTATTGTAGACCATAGTGCAGCAAATACAGGCACGACTTTTGTACCAGGCCAGGATGCGTTTATAGTTTTACTTGGAACGCCATATGTTTTAGCTCCAGCAACGCTAACTATGCAGTCTGCTGGACACATATTAGTTTAGGTGAAAAAGCCTCCTTTAGATAAGGAGGCTTTTTTGTCTAAATAGAAAGTACTTTGCGCCTTTTGGTGTGTTTAAAAATTTATGCTTCTTTTCTTAGCTTTAAAGCCATATCCATCATGTTTTTTAAAGCAGGTTTTACCTCTTCCCATCTCCTTGTTTTAAGGCCGCAGTCTGGGTTTACCCACAAAAGCGATTTATCAAGCACTTTCAT
>JBFWJP010000115.1:0-5126 GCA_050253135.1 Desulfurella sp.
TGCCAGAATCGCTAACATCATAAACTTTGCCTTTATAAGCCACATAAGAAGGCATTCCGTTTTCGCCATTGTATTTTTTTAATTCATCTTTAGTCATAAATTAACCCTCCAATGATATAGATTCTGTATGCAATGTAGCGGGGGTGTTTAGGGTATGGCTGTTTTGTAATTGGATCTAGTATGCAGCATACTAAGTTAAGCGTTGTTACTTCTGTAAATGGATCTAAAAATGCAGTTTGTGCATCTGGCACAACGAGCATATCGCTTTCGTTGATCGATTGCCAGCCTCTAATTGACGAACCATCAAATCCTAAACCTTCTGTAAAGGTGTCTTCTTCAATTACATGCGCCGGTACACTAAAGTGCTGCCATGTACCAAGCAAATCTACAAATCTCAGATCAACAATCTTTACCTCTTCGTCTTTAATAAGTTTTAAGACTTTTTCAACTGAGATAAAGCGTATCCTTATCTATCATTAGAATATTTTAGTTAACAAGCCAAAGAGCTGTGTATAGTTTTTTGATGTTTGTGCTTTAACAAATGCATCTGTTAGTATAGCTGATGTGTCTATTTTTTCTTTGTTTATTTCATCAGAATACTCAAGCAGCCATTCTCTAATCATACTCTCATCTACTTCAATGTGAAACTGCAAGCCTACCGCTTTATTGTAAACAAAGCCTTGGTTTTGGTAGGTATCTGAACTAAATACTCTAACAGCGCCCTTTGGTAAATCAAATGTATCGTTATGCCATTGAAATACTTTAAAACTATCTGGAAAATTATCGAAGTATGGATGTTTTTCAGCTTTTTTTACCTCAAAAAACCCAATCTCTTTAATATGGCCTTTGTATACATTTGAGCCCAAAACCCTTGCGAGCATCTGAGAGCCAAGACATATGCCAATAAGTGGGATATCTGCTTTTAAAGCGTACTCCATAATTTTAAATTCATAATTTAGGAATGGATATTTATCCTCTTCATATGCTCCCATATAGCCGCCAAGTAACAATACTAAAGAATAATTTTCAAGCGGCTCTTCTAAGAGTTGTCCTTTTGGCGTATCAAGGTAGTGTATTTGATAGCCCATATTGTATAAAACTTCACCCAGCAAACCTGCATGTTCAATTTTAACATGCCTTATGGCAAGCACTTTACCCATATAACACTTCTTTTTTTGCAAAGAAGAAGCATTATGCTTCTTCTTTTATATTTTATTTGGATACTTGGAGGTGGATGATGAGTTATTTAAAATATTATGCCCCCTTCAATGCCTACCCTGTATTGATTTGCCTTATTGCCATCTACTCCAAATCCGCTTCCTTCTAAGTAATTATTGATACGTACATAAGAAAAATCAACCCTTGCAAACAAATACTTATATTTGTACATAGGCGTTAGAGTAAAGCTCAGAGCTTTTGAAGAAGGCCCATAGCCTATTAGATCAGCATTGGCGCTGTTTGGGTTATTTGTGGATTTGTTGAAAGCGTATTCAAGTCTTGCACCTAAAGAAAATTTATCATTGATTTGATAGTCTGCAAAACCAGCCAGCCCATAAGCTGCAGCTGAATCACTAAAGCCTGCTTTAGAACTTTTAGGAGAATAAACGTAGAGCAAATCAGAACCCAATGTTAACTTTCCTGCAGTATAGGATGATACAAGGTCGTATTCCTGTTTGTTGGCAATGGTCGCTGTATCATTTGCGGGTGTATTTTTATTTGGTATGAGAGCATTAAAAGATGTTGAAAAGTTTCCTAGAGTGAGCCCAACAGAACCCTCTAGCGCTAGCTTATCCTTAGAGTAAAAACCATCATTTGCCCCTGCTTTTAGTGTTAATGGTCCTGCTGTTACTATCGCCCTTACGCCCCTTGAGATTAGAGGCTCCATGTTCCACAAAAGACCTCTTTGTATGTTTATGTTTTGATAGGTAAATGCCGATTCATACCCTACAATAGCAGGCAGTTTTCCTGCTTGAATCGATAGAAAGGAAGTAGGGTCAAGCTCAACATAGGCAATGGGCAGTGGCCCAAAAAGACCTGTGTTTGCATCATCTGTCACAGTTTTGTTACCAGGCATTCCTACAATTGGAAAAGTATAGGCTCCGCCAAAAACATTAAATCTTACGATGCCTGTTGTTTTTGATACATTTACTAAGGCGTTGCTTATATCGTACCTTACATGTTTGTCTTCTCCATTGGTGTCAAATGAGCCAGTAGGGTTTGCATTGTCCGTTAATATACTGTAGCCAGATAGTGTGCCGTTTATGTTTATATTGCCTATATCTGTTTTTACATCAAAGGCAAATGCGCTTGTACTAAAACACAGCACTGCAAACACTGTTAATAAAATACGCTTCATAAGTTCCTCCTTATTTAAAAATACTTATAAATCGAAACCTTTTTCTGAATGTACCGCCAAATCCAAACCCATCGTTTCTGTTTCTTCATCGACCCTTATACCGCCTGTTATCAGTGATACCACTTTTACCACTATAAATGTGCCAATAGCAGTATAGGTAATAGTAGCTGCAATCGCTATTGCCTGAATAAGGATTTGCTTTGGGTTGCCATATAATGCACCCTTGCCTGCAGCATTAATCAAAGGATCTGCAAATATGCCTGTTGCCAGTGCACCCCATATACCGTTTAGCGCATGCACACCAAATGCATCCAAAGAATCATCGTATTTAAAAAATCTCTTTATAGCTCCAGCACCTAAAAAGCCTATAATGCCAGATATTAAACCGATTACTAACGATCCCTCTAAATTTACAAAACCACTTGCTGGTGTAATAGCCACAAGGCCAGCTACAGCGCCACTTGCTGCGCCCAACATCGTTGGATGTTTGTTTACAACCCACTCACAGTACATCCAACTTAACGCTCCAATTGCACTAGCTGTATTTGTTGCAACCCATGCACTGCCTGCTAGACCATTTGCCGCACCTGCGCTGCCTGCATTAAACCCAAACCACCCAAACCACAAAAGTGCTGCACCCAAAATTGTTAACGTTATGGAAACAGGAGGCATTGCTTGAGTGCCGTAGCCTTTTCTTTTACCTAACATTAAGGCAAATACTAAACCTGCAACACCTGCATTGATATGTACTACAGTACCACCAGCAAAGTCTAGTGCCCCAAGCTTTGAAAGCCATCCTCCACCCCATACCCAGTGGGCAATAGGAACATAGATAAAAGTAACCCACAGTAAACTAAACCATATCCATGAAGAAAATTTAACGCGCTCTACCACAGAACCGCTTGCTAGAGCGACGGTAATTGCAGCAAATGTCATCTGAAATGCTGCTTCTACAAAAACAGGTATATTAGTACCAGGAAAGATATCGGATCCGCTAACACCACCCAAAAATAAGTATTTGGTAGAACCAATAATACCGTCAATATCTGGTCCAAATGCAAAGCTGAACCCCCAAAGCATCCATACTACACTAACAACTGCATAGGCAATTAGCGATAAACCTATGGTGTTTAGTATATTTTTTGACCTTCCCATTCCGCCATAAAACAAAGCAAGTCCAGCTGGTGTCATAAGCATAACAAGCGCACTTGAGGTAAGCATCCATGCAGTATCACCAGAATTCAACACTGGAGCGCTAGCAGCAAAAGAAAAAGCAGGCACGCCCAATATCCAAAAAAATATAAATAAAACTTTCTTCATATAACCCCTCCTATAGTGCATCATCGTTTATATCGAGCGTTCTGATTCTAATTGCTTTATCTATGTTGTAGATAAAAATTTTACCGTCTCCAATCTTGCCTGTTTTAGCATGTTCGATAATCTTTTCTACAACAAAATCCAATTGATCATCCTTTACAACCACCTCAATTTTTACCTTTGGTATAAAATCAACCACATATTCAGCCCCGCGGTAGATTTCTGTATGACCCTTTTGCCTGCCATAGCCCTTTACTTCAAAAATGGTCATACCACCAATACCCGCTTCAATCAAAGCTTCCTTTACTTCATCAAGCTTAAATGGCTTGATAATGGCTTCTATTTTCTTCATACTCCCTCCCTGCAAAACAAGATACCAAATTATTAGCATAAAATGTTCCAATATTATTATAACAGTATATACTCCTAAAAATACATATAAAATAAACACACAAATTTACAAAATTGTTAATATATTTACAAAAGTGTAAAGATTTATATCCTTTTTTGACTTAAATACTTCCCGACTTCCGACTACTTACTACATTTAATTCCATTTTTATCTTGTCTTAATAACCTTCGTTTTTTATATTGCCTGTGTAGTGCCGCCATATATTTTGCGTCTCTCATTTATAGTGCCTTTGATTTTTTTATTTTTATATGGCTTTTTACTGTTATTATAGCTGTATCTTATAAATGCAATTGCAGAGTAAATGTATTAATTTTTTGGCCCAGGTGGATCAATTTTAGTTAGCCTTTTACACTTAATACTAATCTAGTTGCTCAAAAAGAATCTCAAATGCCTCAATAAGCTTAGTTAAAAAGCATAATCATCTACATCTTATCAAAGCAACCAGATAAAAATCAGTTAATATAGCAAAGAAAAATGAAAATTGTAGGGTTATTGGTGGAAGTCGGGAGGAATAAGAAATTAGGAGTTTTTGAAGTGAGAAATGGGTACAACTCAAAGTAAAAAAATAAGGTGGAGAAAATAAAAACGCCAAAGGTGAGGAATTTAAGTTGACTTTAACCCAGGGCTCTTGAATTTGCAAGAGCCCTGGGTTTTTGCCTTATTGTTTGAAGGTAGTGCATTATATCCAAAGAATAATTGTTCCTTGAAAACAATCGGGTGTGGGTTGCTACTATATTATCATCAAAGCCCACAAGCTCTATTTTATCTGGGTATACCTTAAGCATTACTTTTGATTCAGTAAACGTTTCTGGAACAGAATAGAAGTTTGTTTCAAAAGAAACCATAGAGTATTTGTTTACATTTCTTACTGCAAGGTAGTAGTTGTTGTAGGAAGCGCGAAGGCAAGGGATTTAGAAAGTCCTGCTCGTTTATTAGGCCATCTTTTGGCGTTAATTCTCTCTTGTATACATGCATAGAGTTTATTTCACAGAGTTTGTCTTTTAAGTATTTATTTGCATCATACAAAGAGTCAAAATTATT
>JBFWJP010000116.1:0-5036 GCA_050253135.1 Desulfurella sp.
ATCTTCTTCTTTTATACTGTATTGCTCAATAAATCGCTGCATTTTATCAAATGGCAGCTCTGGTAAATCGCCTTTTACAAACTGAATAAAATCATCATCGATAGAAATAGGCACCAAATCTGGATCTGGGAAATATCTATACTCGTATGCCTCTTCTTTTGACCGCATAGGTTTTGTTGTGAGTGTTTTTTCATCAAATAGGCGTGTTTCTTGAATGATAGGTTCGTTATCCATAACAGCTTGAACTTGGCGATCCCATTCGTATTCCAGTGCTTTTTCGACATGTTTAAAGGAGTTCATATTTTTAATTTCGACCTTTGTGCCCAATTCTTTTTGGCCCTTAGGTTTTATAGATATGTTTGCATCGCATCTTAATGAGCCTTCTTCCATGTTGCCATCACAAATACCTAAATACCTAACAATTCTTCTTAGTGATCTTAAATACTCATAAGCCTGTTTAGGTGTTTCTATAGCTGGTTTTGATACAATCTCAAGCAGTGCTGTACCAGTTCTGTTGTAGTCTATCAGACTTGAATCTGATGTATGTATGGTTTTGCCTGCATCTTCTTCTATGTGAATACGTTCAAGCGGTATTTTTTTAAAGCCATTTTTGTCTTCAATTTCCACATAGCCACCCGTTAGTATGGGAAATTCGTATTGTGAAATCTGATAATTTTTTGGCAAATCTGGATAGAAATAATTTTTTCTTGCAAAATAAGAGTATTTGTTTATCGTGCAATTTAGCGCAAGTCCAAGTCTCAGTGCAAACTCTACTACTTTTTTATTTAAAACAGGCAAAGTGCCAGGCATACCTAAACAAACGGGACATACATTTTCATTTGGCAGCGAACCGAACTTTGTCGAACAGGAGCAAAATATTTTGCTATCTGTTAAAAGCTGAATGTGAACCTCTAAGCCAATCGTGGGTTCAAACTCCATTGAATGCCTCCTAAATAAGTGGGTTGATAATAAAATCTTCCGTTTCGACTGTATCTTCAAACTTTACTTTGTACCCAGAATCTGTTTTAGTAAATGATACTTTTGATTCTATAATTAATTTTATTGCCATTGAGTAAATCTTGTGTTCAACTTTTAAAATTCTATCAGCAAGACTTTCTGGTGTGTCACCCTTGTGTACACCAACTGCTGCTTGAATAATGATTGGGCCGCTGTCTAATTCATTTGTAACAAAGTGCACAGTAGCTCCACTAATTTTTACACCTGCTTCAAGCGCTTGTTTTTGGGGGTTCAAACCCTTAAAAAGCGGCAATAGTGAAGGGTGAATGTTTACAATTTTTCCTTCAAATGCGTCTGTAAAACTATCATCTAATATACGCATAAAACCTGCTAACACAATCAAATCAGGCTTATAAGGCTCGATTGTTTTTATGAGTCTTTTGGCGTACTCTTTTCTTGTTAATCCTTTTGGGTCTAAAAAGATAGCTTCGATATTGTTTTGCTTTGCAATTTCAAGACCCAAGCACTGTTTATCCGAAACAACACATACAATTTGAGCTTTCAGTATGCCATTTCTTATGTTATCCAGTATTGCTTTAAAGTTTGAGCCTCTGCCAGAGAGCATACATACTATTTTAAACAAACACCACTCTCCTCTACTACATAACCTATGTGATAACTTTTAATGTTGTGCGATTGTAGAGTGTTTAACACAATATCTTTATTCGACTCTTCAACTACAACCACAAAGCCAATACCCATATTAAATGTGCGGTACATTTCTTGTTTTTGGAGTTTAGTTATATCTTGAACCAACAAAAATTCTTCTTGCGTTGGTATAACTTGCGTATTAATTTCACAACCAAAACTTTCCAAGCATCGTGGTATATTTTCAATAAAACCACCGCCTGTAATATGTGCTGCTGTCTTAACATACTGTTTGATGAGTTTGATATGTGGCACATAAATGGTTGTAGGTGTAAGTAAAATTTCTGCAAGTGTTTTAGTACCTATTAAAGTGTCTAGGTTGTATTTAGCTAACTCAAAAAACGCTTTTCTTATTAGTGAGTATCCATTTGAGTGAAAACCACTTGAAGCAATACCAATTAAACAATCACCCGCTTTTACATTTGCGTTAAAAATTTCATTTTGTTTTCCAATACCTACGCAAAAACCAGCTAAGTCATACTCGCCTTCGTTGTACATTGAAGGCATTTGTGCAGTTTCGCCACCCGCTATTGCACAATTTGACTGCTTTAGGCCTTCTGCTATACCTTTAAATATATCTTCTAATATTTTGTCGCTTAACTGACTATATGCTATATAATCTAAGAAAAATGTAGGCATAATACCTGTTGTTATAATATCATTTACATTCATAGCCACTAAGTCTATACCTACGCTGTCGTGTTTATCTGCTAAAAAGGCAATTTTTAATTTGGTGCCAACGCCATCCGTTGTACTTGCAATAACACTATCACACCCAAAATGGTTTAAACTAAAAAGGCTACTAAAAGCCCCGATTTTTGATATAAAGCCTTCAGTTGGTAACCCTTTTGATAATTGTTTTATGCTATCTACAAATCTATTACCCTTATCAATATCTACGCCGCTGTCTTTATAATTTATCATCTTGCTCCCTTCGGTTTTTTAATATAGGTTCAAAGTTTTTGTAAACTATAGTTATAATGCCTGCAATGGGTATCGCAAATATTATACCCAATATGCCGTAGAGTTCGCCAAAAAACAAAATAGCAACAAGCGCAAAAAGTGGATTTATATTTATTGCTTTAGAAAAAATAAACGGAGCTACGATATTGCCGATAATAAAGTGTATCGAAATAAAGATTAAGCCTACTTCAAGCGTTAAAAGCAAACTTTTGTTTACAGCAATAGCTAAGAAAAGCGGTGGAATAATAGCTACTACGCTTCCAATATATGGTACAATGTAAGCAAGACCACTAAGTAAAGCAAATATAATAGAGTAATCAAGCCCAACAATCTTAAAACCAATGTATGTAAGTACAGTAACAATTAGTATAACAATTAAAAGGCCTTTTATATACCCAATACTCATTTCATATATTTGGATAAAAACATTCAAATAATTTTTACCCAAAATATTATATATAAAGTTCTTTAAACTTGTTCTGTAATAATTCCTTGCAATAAGCATAAAGTAGGATATAATGGGGATTATTACTAAAGCCGATAGTGCAGTTAAACCTTTTATTATGCTAAAAACAGAAGATAGAGCAAAAGTGGGTGCAGAAGATTGTATATTGCTTACTAGATTGTTCAAAAAAACTATAACCTCCCTTCTCCACCCAAAGCGTGCCAAAATAGAGTAGTACAGGTGATTTAAAGCATTTTCTAAGTTCACAATAAGTTGAGGTATAGATTTATCTAGATTATTTATCTGTTGAATCAATATAGGCACAATTAGAGAAAATATGAATACGATGATAGCTAATGCTATCAAAATGCCCAAAAGAGAAGAAAGCCATATAGGTACTCCTATACGACTAGTAAGTTTTACAAAAGGATAAATACTTTCGCTTAAAAAATAAGAAAATATCAATATAACTGTAAAAAAAACTACCTTAAAAAATAATAGATAAACTAACCCAACAATTAAAACAAAGAAAGCTATATGTTCAAGATATGTTTTTTGTTGATGTTTGGTTAAAATTTATATAACCTCTTCTTCTTGTTTTTCCCTGAGTCTCGCTCTAATTTCTTTTAGACGTTCTTTTTCTTCCTGTATGGCTTTTTGTGCTTCTTCTATATTTTCTATTAAGAATTTCTTTTTTTCATCGATATAATCTTTGCCTTTTTCAACAAGTTCTTTTGAGTTTTGTGCAATTTTCGAAGCTAGGTTTTCTATTTTTTCTTCGATATTTTCTTTTTGCTGTTTAAGTGTCTCAACGCTTTTATCTTTTAGAGTGGATAGTTTATTTTTTGTTTCTTCTGATTGTTCGGACTGTATAAACCACCACACCGCTGCTAAAGCTGCGCTAGCCCCAACTAATGCAATGCCAAGTAGGTACTTTTTACTCATCTTTATCTCCTTTAAATTTTTTTACAAAATTTGCAATACCAAACAAGTAAGCATAAACCTCGTCTAATTTCTCTTCTATTGATTCTACTCTATCAAAAACGTATTCAATGTGTGCTTTCGCTTTTTTGTTAGTATCAATGACTAAGTTGCTAACTGAATTTGAAGCTTCTTTTGCGCCATCTAAAACATCAGATACAGTATCCTTTGCCTTCATAGAAAGTTCTTTAACGCTAAGCATTATTTCTCTTGTCATATTAACCATATCTGTAGCTTTGTAAAACATATCTTTTGAGTCTGCTACAAATGGCTGTATTTCTTTTTTTATCTCGTCGATCTTTTTCTGCATTTGAGTATACTGATTTTTAACCAAAATTAAGGCAACCAAACCTGCAATAGCAAATCCTAAGTAAACTACCGCTATAATAGTCAATGAAACTTCACCTATATTCATTAAACTCACCTCCTAATTGTTTAATTATATAATGAAAACTTACAAAAATCAAATTTTTTTTGACAAATATTCTATTATTTCGCTTGCTGCTTCTTCTATAGACTTTTTAGTTACGTCGATTTTTTTCCATTGTCGGTGTTTTTTGTATAAACTCTCTGCATACTCAATTTCTTCGTAAATTTTCGATTTTTGCGCGTAAGATTTAACTCCAAGCTTCTTTGCCCGCTCTTGTCTTATCTCGTACAAACGTTCTGGACTTATGCTTAAGAAAAATATCTTATCTTGGTTAATACCATACAGTGCATCTGGGAGTTTTTCTCCTTTAACTATAGCAAAGTTTGCTACTTTATAGCCTTCTTGAGATAAGTAGATGCTAAGAGGCGTTTTGCTTGTCCTTGACAAACCGATTAAAATGATATCCGCTTTGTCTAAATCCTTTGCGCTTTTGTTATCATCATGCATTACTGTGTACTCGATTTCTTTTATTTTTTCAAAGTATTTATCGCTAATAGTATGAAGCAGACCAGAAGCTTTTATAGCTTTTTCCTGTAAAAAAGTTTCAAATTT
>JBFWJP010000117.1:0-5012 GCA_050253135.1 Desulfurella sp.
GGCACATTAATTGACATAAAAACAGATGATTATAAGCCAGAAATCTTTTACCATCTAGTTAACTACCTTAATTATGAAGGCATAAGAATTGAAAAAGAGTTTTTCCAGCCAAGGTTTGAAGAAAACATAAAACATCAATTGGCTATTTCATTAGAAAAATATCCAGATGTAGATATAAAAAAAGCTTTTTTTGAGACAATTTTAAGTTTTGGTTACAATGTTTGCGATTATATTTTGGATACTATAATGAAAATATACAGAAGTTTAAGTTTAGTAGAGTTTAAAGTTTTTGACGATGTGCATAAAGTTCTATCAAGCCTAAAAAAAGATTTTAGTTTAGGTTTAATATCAGATGCCCAAACGCTTTTTTTATACAAAGAAATTGGCATATTGTCTTTAGATAGCTATTTTTCAAGCATCACGCATTCTAGTGTATTAGGATTTAGAAAACCTGATGAGCGGATTTTTAAAATAGCACTTGATAAACATAATGCTAAGGCAAATGAAAGTATCTATATAGGCGATAGCATAAAAAGGGATATAGGTTCAAAAAAAGCGGGTATGACATTTATGTTGATTAGAAGAGGAGAGTCAATTTATGAAGAAGAATTCAGCCAAGTTGATATAGTAGTTAATTCGCTTGAAGAAGCTCAGCATTTTATTAGGTCAAATGTATGAATTTTTCAGAATTCACAAACCAAAAGTTATATCAAAAGAAAATCTTATTTGAAAAACTCAGAGAATTAAACAAAAAAACAAAAAGCGGAAGGGTGGTATTAAAAATACACTCTAGGTGGGTTGATGAACTCATTCAAGAATTTTATAAAAACTTCTCACAAAACCAGCAAAATTGCATAATTGGACTTGGCGGTTATGGCAGAAACCAACTAAACCCATACTCTGACATAGACCTAATGATCTTATACACCAAACTTGATAATTCTATAGAAGAGTTATCAAAAAACCTATCTGACTTGATGTATAAACTGGGATATGACACATCCGTTATGGTTAGAACACTCAAGGATTGTTATGAGCTTTCAAAAAAAGACGATACAATCAAAACATCATTGATGGATAGTAAATACGTATGTGGCAGTCAAAAAATTTTTTACCATTTTGAATGTGTGTTAAAAAAAATAATTGAAACGGATAAAATCTCTTATGTTAAAACAAAGATTGAGTCTTACCAAAAAAGACATGCAAAGTACGGCAACACTGTGTTTATCCTGGAGCCTAATATTAAAGAAGGCGTTGGTGGACTTAGAGATTACCACAGTGTAATATGGATTTATAAAGCTATATTTGGCACAAAAAATGCTTTGGATATGAAAAAACAAAACCTAATGACAGATTTTGATTATGAAACACTAACCTCAGCGCTTTACTTTTTATGGCGATTAAGAAACGCTATGCATTTCGTATCCAATAGCAAAAACGACATACTGTATATAAATTTAAGAGAAGCTATTGCAAATGACATGCTTTTTTACCCATCATTGTACTTTAGCGCCCAAGAAAGATTAATGCGAAAATACTATTACTACGCTCGAAAAATGCAAGATATATGCGAAAAGCTTATTAATAAATCTAGCGCCTATATAAGCGAAAACAAAAATCCTCTAATCTTTGAAATAGATAACAAAACAAAGGCAGTAAATAACTTTATTGAGTTTTCTGGGGAAGTGAACCTTAATAATATTTTAGTTTTGTTTTATTACAGTATTAGATACTGTATTCCTTTGTCATTTGAAACCATACATGCTATTAATAATGCAAATATTGTAAGTCAGAAAAATGACAATTTAACCTTCAAATTATTCAGGATGATATTTTCTTTTCCAAAATCTATCTACAAACAGATCTATCAGATGCATAAATCAAACCTATTAAATAAATTGATACCAGAATTTGGCAAAATTTACTGTTTGAGTGAGTATAGTATGTACCATAAATACACAGTGGATGAACACTCGCTACAAGCCTTATATTTTTTAGATGAGCTTTTTAACAAAAAAACCGATAGTGCTTTTATCATGAGACTACAGCATATTTTTTTATCACTTAACGAAAGAGATTTGTTTCTTATTAGATTTGCAGTGCTTTTACACGACATTGGCAAACTAAAAAAACAAAAACACGAGATATTGGGTGCTGAAATGTCACTTAAGATATCGGATAGGTTTGGTTTAGGAGAACAGTTAAAACAAGACCTGTATTTTTTAATAAAAAATCATTTGCTTATAAATAGAGTTATTTCATACCAAGATATCGATGACTCTAAAACAGTACTAAATGTGCTAAATACGGTAAAAGACAAAAGGATGCTAAATCTGCTTGTATTATTAACTTATGCAGATATGAATGCAGTAAATGACAATGTATGGAGCAAGTGGAAAGAGCAGCTTTTAGAAACATTGTATCTAAAACTAATAATGTCTCTTGAGAAAAAAGATCAAAACGAATTGATTTTTATAGATGCAAAAAAGAAGAAAAAAGACATTGTAAAACAAATCCAAGAAAGCAATATGTTGAAATTTTTAAATAGCATACCAGATAACTTAATATTTGATATGGATGAACAAACAATACTGAGACTTTTAAAAAAATTCTCGCAACCTCAAAAAGAGATAAGCTTTTTAATCGAGCAAAAAGAAGAATATAGCAGATTGTTTGTTTTTGCAAAAGAAAAAATAGGACTTATAAACAAAATTGCGGGTGTTATGCTTTGTGCTAACGCAAGTATTATTTTAGGTAAAACTTACGCTTTAGACAAAAATAATACAATTGTTGTCTTCACAACAAGCAATAAACATTTAGACGAAAACTATATTTTGGAGTTGTTTGAAAAAACCGAACAAAACGAATCTTTTTTGGATGAATGCGCACAAAAAAATTCAAATAAGTTTTTAAATAGATTAGAAAAAACAAAAATTGAAATGTCTATAAAACGCATTGAAGTAGAAATCGATAATAACCAAAGTGATATTTTTAGCGTTGTTAGAATCCATGCGCCTGACAAATTAGGTCTTTTGTATGATATTACAAAAGTATTTAAAGACTTGGAAATTTTTATTGGTTCGATTATTATAGATACAAAAGGTGAAGTAGCGGTAGATACATTCTATGTTTTGTCGTCTAACTTTAAAAAAATTTACGACAACAAATTCATTGATTTAATTAAAGCCAAACTTTATGAGATTTTGTCTTAATTTATGGAAAAAGAAAAAGTATTTACAAAAAACATAAAAGAAATTATAGATGTAGGACAAAATATAAGTGTAGAAATACCAGCTGGAGATTACAAAGGCGTTTATTACTCGTATGTGTATGATGAAGATGATAAACATTTCTATATACTGCTTCCTACGGATACTTTAGGTCGTGCTGCTTTTTTAAGAGCGGGTGATTCTATAACAATCAGTTGTATATCAAAAAAAAATATAAGGGTTGGATTTGAAACAAAACTTGTACAGATAATAAAGAATGATAAAACACTCTATAAAATAAACAAACCAACAGAATTTTACAAATATGAATTTAGAGAAAACTTTAGAGTGGATGTTTTGATTAATGCAAAATGTTATTTCTACGATCATAACCATCAACTACAAACAAGACAAGCAAGTGTTTTAAACCTAAGTGCTTCTGGTGCTAAAATATCGCTCAATGAATACCTCGAACTTAATAAATCTATTATTATTGAATTTAAATTAGAAAACAAAACATTTAATCTAAGCGCTACAATAGTTAGAAGGTCAGAGATCGATAAATCTACATTCCATTATGGCGTAAAATTCGAAGAACTTGACCAAAAAGATAAAGATTTTCTAATAAGATTTTGTTTAAAAAAACAAATGGAAATTTTGCGCATGCAAAGGGGTTAAAATGATTAACAAAATAAACCGCTTGAAAATAGCTGTTATCGGTGATGTAATGCTTGATCACTACATATTTGGAAATGTTGATAGAATATCACCTGAAGCACCCGTGCCAGTGTTAAATGTAAAAGACGAAAAATTCTATTTAGGCGGTGCGGCAAATGTTGCAAAAAACCTAAAAGATCTAGGCGTAGATGTGTACCTAGTTAGCTGCGTGGGTAAAGATGAATCGGCAAACATTTTTAAAAAACTCTGCGAAAATGAAAATATTAATGCAAAGCTTGTCGAGTTAAATCGCATTACAACGAAAAAGACTCGCATAGTCGCGCACTCTCAACAAATCGTTAGAGTTGATAGGGAATTAAAACAACCTATAGATTTCAAAGCAAGAGAAGAAATTTTAAAAGCAGTGGAAAAAGATATCGATGCAATAATTATATCCGATTACGGCAAAGGTGTAATTTCTGCTAAACTTATAGAAGACTTAAGAAATAAATTTGATAAACTCATAAGCGTAGATCCAAAGGTAAGCCATACAAAAATGTATAAAAATGTTGATTTGATAACTCCAAACCTAAAAGAAACACAAGATATTAGTAAAGTCGAGATACAAAACGACAATGACTTAAAAAAAGCGGCAAATGTTATTATTAGAAATACAAAATGCAAGTATTTGCTTGTTACACAAGGTGAAAATGGCATGACACTTTTTTCAGAAAAAGGATTTGTTTATCATGAAAAAGCTTTAGCTAAAGAAGTCTACGATGTAACAGGCGCAGGCGATACTGTAATTGCTGTTTCAACGATGTGCTTTGCTTTAGGTTTTGAACCTATAAAAGCAGTCAAACTATCAAGTATTGCCGCTTCTATTGTAGTTGGAAAACGGGGTACATCTAGTGTTAAATTTGAAGAAATAAAGGAATATTTATGAAGATAGCGATTTTAATACCAGCAAGGCTAGATTCAACGCGTTTTCCAAAAAAACTCCTTGCCAAGGTTCATGATAAAACTATTATTGAGTGGACATATTTGGGTGCAAAAAATTCTAAACTAGCTAACTTTGTTGCAGTTTTGACTGATTCTTTAGAAATAAAAAAAACAATAGAAAACATTGGTGGCAAAGCCTATCTT
>JBFWJP010000118.1:0-5009 GCA_050253135.1 Desulfurella sp.
AAAATACGCAACAAATACCATAACGCAAGTCTATAGAACAGGTAACAACATAGGCATCGATGCAAATGCGCTAAAAAATACAATAGCAGAATTTGAAGAGGATTTAAAAGACGAAACGGGTAAAGATATAAGGATACCGATAGATGAAGAAGGCGCTGATGTTTTGCTTGTTCCGCCATCGGCTGATTTTTTTGCTATACCGCATATTGAATCTATGTTTGGCTATGCAAAGGTATTTTACAAGGCAGGTATAAGCTACACACTCTCATCTTACGCTTCTGAGGCTGCAAACTTTGGTATGTTTATAGGCAGCTACACAAACACCAAAGAAATTAACAAACGCATCTGGGAAGAAGCAAAAAGGCTAAAGGTAAAAAGGGTCATTATAGGTGAGTGCGGCCACGCATGGAGGGCAGCTTACAATTACTCAAATACAATGAATGGTCCATTTGATTTTTTAGATCCCAAATACCCACAGCCTTCTCATATATGTGATTTTACACTGGGACTCATCAGGGATGGTGTAATTAAGGTTGACAAAAGTGCAAACGATGATAAAGTAGCAACCTACCATGATCCTTGCAATGTAGCAAGAGCCTCGCGCATGGGTACTCAGCCAGGAGACCAATTTAGCATACCAAGAGACTTAATTAAAGCCGTATGCAATAATTTTGTAGATATGCAAGAAGGGGCAATAAAGGCACAGACATTTTGCTGTGGAGCGGGTGCGGGTTTGCTTACAGATGAAATCATGCAAACGCGCATAAACGGTGTAATGCCAAGAATGCAGGCTTTCAAAGAAGTTGTGGATAAAAACAACGTAAACTTTTTTGCCACAATCTGTGCAATATGCAAGACACAGTTTTACGCTATGTTTCCATTGTACGGCTTTGAAAGAGACTGGGTGGGCGGAATACACCAGCTTGTAAGCGCAGCAATCGTTCTATAAAGGAGCAAGTATGTGTAAGGTTTTGTTTCATATTGAACTTGATGCTGTAGAGCCGCTTAAAATTGCAGTAGGAAATATCAATAACCTGCTTAAAGAAATCCCAAAAGACCAGTGCGATATAGTGGTTGTGGCAAATTACAAAGGTCCCCTATTGTTTGTTAAAAATAATTTTGATGCAGAATTGCACGCTGATATAAAGAAACTGCACGATTTAGGTGTGCAGTTTCTAATGTGCAATAATTCTTTGAACAATTTAAACCTAAAAGCACAAGATTTAATTGAAGAAGTAGGCATAACAAAAGCTGGCATTTTAGAGATTATTAAACGCCAAGCTGATGGTTATGCGTATGTTAGAACATAAAAGGAGGAAAAATGGAAAGAAAGATAAAAAAATTATCAATAATCATATCAAGAAATGGTTTTGAAGAAGTCCTGCCCGGCCTTATTATGGCAAATGGTGCAAGAATGGAAGGTATAGATGTAATGTTGTTTTTTACTTCTTTCGGCTTAGATGCTATAATAGAATCCACTATGGATAACTTGCCGTTGATAAACAAAACGCACCCAGAGCTAACTATGGAAACAATGAAACAGGCAATGGAAAAGTATGATTTCCCAACAATCAGGGAGTTCATAGAAATGATACATGACTCAGGTGCTAAAATATACGCATGCCGAGCTACTGTAGACTTTTGGGGAGTAAAAAAAGAAGATTTCTGCCCTGAAGTGGATGATATTATATCGGTTGGACAATTTTATACATTTTCAGATGATGCGCAGATAATATTTACGTAAATTATGGCTTATTTTCCGATTTTTGTGGATCTTAGAGATAAAAATGTAGTTATTGTTGGGGCAGGGGATATTGCTTATAGAAAGATTAAGGTTTTGCTACCTTTTTGCCCCAAAATAACTGTAATTGCAAAAGAGGCAAACGAGCAAATTAAAGAGCTTTTTTTATTAAAGAAAATAGATTTAATAATTAAAGAATTTGATAAAAACGATATACAGCAAAACCCTTTTTTGGTAGTTGTTGCTGTTGATGATTTAGATCTACAGAAAAAGATTTCCAAAATGTGTTTTGAAAATAATATACTTGTAAATAGTGTAGATAGCAAAGAATGTTGTAATTTTATTTTTGGCTCTATTATCCAAAATGGGGATTTAGTTATTGGTATAAATACTTCGTCAAAAGCCCCAGCTGTTTCAAAGGCATTAAAGGCATATTTAATGCAACTTTTGCCAAAAAATATAGAAAGTTTAATTGAAAGAGTGGCTATATTAAGAAAGACTGATACTAAAAATATGCAAACTGAAATAAAAAAGTTTTTTAACAATGTTAAAAATTAGTGTTCCACGCTTATATATTAGCGCTATAAAAAAAAGCTCTGGTAAGACAACATTGTCAATTGCACTTTCGAGTATTTTATCTAAAAAATACAAACTACTTACATTCAAAAAAGGCCCCGATTATATTGATCCTATGTGGCTTGAATGTGCAAGTAATAATTACTGTTATAATCTAGATTTTTTCTTTCTAAAAGATAAAATTTATGACTATTTTGTAGATAAAATTGATCAAAATAGATGCAATTTTTGTCTTATTGAAGGTAACCACGGTTTATTTGATGATATATATATAGATGGAAGGACAAGTAATGCTAGCTTAGCTAAAATTACTAAAACACCCGTTATAATTATTATTGATGTTAGTGAATTTGGAAGAAGTATTGCTGCTTTACTTTTAGGATTTGTAAATTTTGATAAAGACATTTTAATAGCTGGTGTCGTGTTAAATAAAGTTCAATCATCCCGTCAAGAAAAGAAACTTACTGAAGCAATAAATAATTTTGTGGGTGTACCTGTTTTAGGAGTTTTACCGCAGCAAGATACATCGATTACACAAAGACATCTAGGGTTATCATCTACGCTTAAACCAGAACAAAAAGTAGAGTTTATTGACAAAATTACCTATGAGTTAGAAAAGTATATTGATGTTTCTGAAATTACCAAAATCGCTAAAGCTGTACCTGATCTCTATATTAACAACAAATACGTAGCTTCAACGAATAAACTTAATAAAAAAATAACAATTGCCGTTGCCTTTGATGAGGCGTTTAATTTTTACTACAATCAAAATCTGGAAAATTTAAAATCGTTAGGTGTAGATATAAAAAGATTTTCACCTCTTTTTGATGAACAATTGCCAAATGCGGATGCTATTTATATAGGTGGTGGGTTTCCTGAGTTGTTTTTAGAGCAGTTAGAAAACAATTTTAAGCTTAGAAGTCAAATTAAAAAAGCTTCTAAAGAAGGAATGCCAATTTATGCTGAGTGTGGTGGTTTAATGTATTTAACAAACAATATTATTTATAATGATAGTATGGGCAAGATGTGCGGTGTATTTAATCTTGATACATACCTATCAAAAAAACCAATGGGTCATGGTTATACAATTTTATCAACAAAAAACAAGGATAGCTTTTTAAAGGATAAAAAAATTTACGCTCATGAATTTCATCATGGTTTTTTTAAAGAATTTGGTGGTATTGATTGTTTTTTTAATATCGAGAGAGGCTATGGAATAAATGGGATGTGCGATGGTGCTATAATAAATAATACCTTAGCTAATTTTTCTCATATATTTGATTATGATAACGATTTTTTTTATAAGTGGATTAAGTCTAATGGACTTGATTATTAATCAATTTGTTGTATAATTTTAGTATGTTATCAAAAGCGTTTAGCTGGCTTTCTCAAAGTTTTGAGCTTTTTAAACAAGCTGGGTTTACTTTTGTATTTCAAACTCTATTTATATTTCTTACTATTATTGTTTCATATTTAATGAAAATATTTATTTTATCTGTTTTTTTGTATGTAATACAGCTGCTTTTGACTGCGGGTATGTTTATAAGTTTTGATAATATAAAAAATTCTAAAAAGATAACATTTGATAATTTGTTTGATGGGTTTTCAAATAATTTATCAAATTTAATAATGTTAGGCATTATTTTTTTGCTTTTTAGTTTAATTGTTTCATATTTTTTAGTCCAGTTTGTAAATCTTGATACTATTTCTAAATTTAAACATATAGATCCTAAAAACTATATGCCAATTTTTATTATTATGCTTGTTGATATAATCGTTAATTTTGTTTTAATGCTTGCTATACCATTTGTTGCCATACAAAAGCTTAGTGTATTTAATGCAATTAAAGAAAGCATTATTGTATGTGTGAAAAATTCGATATCGCTCATCTTTTTACTTATTGTTTATTTTGTTCTTGCGATAATAGCAACATTTTCGATTATTGGTTGGCTTGTGCTGTTTCCTGTTTTGATAGGATCAATCTATATAATTTTTAAAGAAAACTATAGTATGTAAAATAGCGATTCATCCTTTTTAGCTTTATATAGTGCTTCGTCTGCTCTTTCTAGAAGAGAGTCTTTGTCATCGTTTAACCTAATCGATGTTGCGCCTATTGCTGTACTGATAAGAATTTCATCTATAGGTGTTTTAATTGCAGATAAGATTTTTTTAATATATGGCTCAATCTTGTTAAATGTTGTGTGTGGTAAAATTACGGCAAACTCGTCTCCGCCCCACCTGCACAAAATATCACTGGTACGGGAATTTTCTATCAAAGTATTGGCAACGTACTTTAAGATTTCATCTCCTTTTAAGTGACCGTAGGTATCATTTATTTGTTTAAAGCCATTTATATCCATCATGCAAAGAGAAAATATATGGCCGTATCTTTCAAATCTACATATTTCTTTTCCTAACTCTTCTTCAAAATATCTGCGGTTAAATAGTTTTGTTAAATGATCTTTGTATGCCATTTCTATAAGATTATTAACAATAGTAGCGTATTGTTGTTCAATGCTTTTTAATTTAGTTTTACCAATTTTATCACATATATTATTTAAAAGATGCACATAAATATCTTCCTTTTTTTGCATAATATTGCTACCTCCATGCCTACACATGTATATTTGATGGCAGCGATTATATAAAAATTACTTTGATTAATCAATAAAAAAATGATAAAATCTCCAAA
>JBFWJP010000119.1:0-4977 GCA_050253135.1 Desulfurella sp.
TGATTTGTTTGGGTGTAGGCATATCTGGATCACCTATACCTAAATCTATAATTTCAATACCTTTTTGCTTGACTTCCTGTTTAAGCCTATCAATCTCAGCAAATAAATAAGGCGGCAGTTTTTCAATCCTCTCTGATAATTTAAACATCAACTACTCCTTTACTGGGTTTATTAATTTTCCTATATTTTCAATTTCAATTTCAACAGTATCACCAGGCTCAACTGGACCTACGCCACTTGGGGTACCAGAAGCTATTAAGTCACCTGGGTAAAGTGTCATAATCTGAGAAATAAAAGAAACAAGCTCGTAAACATTGAATATCATATGAGAAGTGGTAGAATTTTGCTTAACTGTACCGTTTAACTTTGTAGTAATTTTTAAATTCATAGGGTCAACCTGCGTTTCTACAAAAGGCCCTACTGGGGCAAATGTGTCAAAACCTTTTGCTCTAGTCCACTGACCATCAATTGATTGCAAATCTCTAGCTGTTACATCGTTTATTATTGTATAGCCAAATATGTAATCTTTTGCCTGCGAAACTGAAACATTCTTGCATACTTTACCTATTACTACACCTAGCTCACCTTCATAGTCCACCCTTTTTGACATGTGTTTTGGGTAAATTATCGGCTCTTGTGTAGCAATTACTGTGTTTGAAGGCTTTATAAACATTTTTGGCACACTGGGCTTTTCGTCTTTCATTTCTTGAATGTGGTCATTGTAATTCAAACCAATACCAATAATCTTTGATGGCAAAACAGGTGGCAAAACTTTTACATCACTTATATTAACTTCTTCTATAGTTTTGTAATCACCATCTAAGAAACTATTTGATAAAAGTTTGACTTTATTATTTTCCAACAACCCACAATAATCTTTTCCATCATAAAAACATCTCAAAAATTTCATACTACCCCCAAAAAACTTTTTATAGATTCGCAATTATAACCTTCTCTTAATATAACTTTATTTTCAAAATCTACAATACTAGATGCTACATTTTTAGTTTTGCCTACTATTATAATATCTACAACTCCAAAATATCGTTTTAATATTTGCCTTATAGAGTTTATGGGCGTTTTTTCTGATACATTTAGACTTGTTGAAGTAAGGGGAGTTTTTTTTACAATTTTTTCTATAAAGGGGTTAACTGCAAGTCGGTATGCAGTTTTTCCATTTTTTGCAGCATAAAAAGGCAGTGTTAGTTTATTTTTCAAAATCACTGTAGCACCTAGTTTTAGTAAATTAACCGCATTTTCGTCTACAAAAGCATTTTTTAAAACAAAATCTAAACTGCATAGAACAATGAATGGTTTTTGAACAAAACGTTTCTTTAACTCAAATATCTTTTTATTTGTAAACACATTGTATACATACGCACCAAAACCGTATATAGTATCTGCTGGGTAAATAACTATGCCATTTTTTACACGATGCAAGTAATTAAACGAATCTTTGTCTCTACAAACAATTGTTTTCATAAAAACATGGGGTGAGTAGTGGGACTTGAACCCACGGCCCCCAGGGCCACAACCTGGTGCTCTAACCAAACTGAGCTATACCCACCACAAATGGTGAGCCGCGAAGGGATCGAACCTTCGACCGACGGATTAAGAGTCCGTTGCTCTACCAGCTGAGCTAGCGGCCCACGATTCACAAATACTACTTACTATATTTTACCAATTTTGTCAATATATAAAATAAAATCTTTAGAAAATAGGATTTTTAGAAATTATTTTTTTAAAAATCTATGTGTGGTTTATGATTTACCTGGTGTGTCCTTTTTGCAAAACTGAGCAAGATGTAAAGAATAAAACTTGCAAGGAAATGCAGTCAATCAATGCCAAAAGAAAAACGTACCTATAAGGTGATGGTGCAGTATCAAAATGAACGTATTGTTAAAAGAGTAGCCGATTAAATATAGCAAAAGAGATAGAAATAAAAATAAGCCTGAACTGATAAGTGGAGATTACTTTGACAAAAGACAAAAGACAAAAGAAAAGAAGAAACACAGTTTGATAAGTCATTTTATGAAGTATATATACACTTACAAACAGAACAAAAAAAATGGAAAGACGATGAACGCATTTACCGAATTTGGCTTAAGGATGTGATTTCAAATAAGCCGTTAAATAAAATCAGCCAATTTGATGTGGAAAAGGTTAAAAAACATGCCAGAAAACAACAAATCAAACAGAAATATTCAAAAAATGATTGCTATACTAAAACATGTTTTTAACGTAGCAAAAAACTTAGGTTACTTTGCAGGCGATAACCTACTAAGCAATATTAAAATGCCACATTAACAGCAAGCGCATAAGGTTTCTAGACTACGATGAAGCAAAACAATTGCTTGAGAAAGCAAAAAAAATAGAAATCAGACTCTGTATGAAATGTGCGCTTTGTTTTTATACTGCGGTCTACGCTTTGGTTATATTGCCAACCTGCACTACTCTGATATTGATTTAGCCAACAATAGGATATTCATTAGAGATCCAAAAAACCAAACAGCAAAGATTGTATACATGCCAGAGACTGTAAAAGAATTTATGTCTACTAAAAAGGCAATTGCAAATGATGATTTAATCTATAAAAACAAATTACAAACACAATATAAAATGACGCGGGCTTGTCAAGTCTTTTGTGCAAACCTCTAATGTGTGTAAAATAAATATTTATTGGAGATTTTTAGAAAAGCTGTTTAAAAAAAGAGGATTAGAAAAAAGTTAACAAACTCTGAAAAAAAATCAAACTTTTATAATATTCAATATGTTAACTATAAGTAAAGAAATTCCTAAAGACAGTATAATATAACCCTGATATAGTCTGAGTGTTTTTATATTTGATATTTTTGAAATATATGCGCCTATTTGGGATCCTAAAATTGCGCCTAAAGATAGAGGAATTAAATATATAATCCAGGATGTCAAATCCAATCCAGCACTTTCATAGTGTGCTAGAAAACCGAATAATGAAGTAATTGTCATTACCATAATTAATGTTGAAAAAGCAACTCTTGCAGAAATTTCTTCTACCACTACCAAATAGGTTCCCATTATTGCGCCTATACCTACACCAAAAAAGCCAGAAACAAAGCCTGAAATAAACGATACTAAACTTGTGAGCTTGTTGCGTTTTATAGGATCATTCTCAGAATTGTTAATATTATTGAAATTTTTTAAAGGTTGCTTTTTTGCAGTTATCAAAGAAAACGTACCGATAGAAATCACCCATATAGGCAAAATCTCTTTAAATTCTTGAGTGTTTACAAATTTGTTAACAATTGAACCAATTATCACACCTGGAATGATTAAGCTAATTATAATCAGAAATAATTTGTAATTAATTGTTTTCTGTCTGATAAAAGCGAATGTGCCACCAATAGTGCTCAACACAATTGTAAAAAGACTTAATCCGGTAGCAATTATGGAATTTAGGTGCAGATAAAAAATGAAAAAAGGGAGCAACATAATGCCGCCTCCAATGCCTATAACATTGCCTATGATGGCGACTATCATAGAAAATAACAAAATAACAATACTGCTAAATAGAACCGGCATTGCATTCATAATTTTAAACTACTGCAACTCATAACTCCTTGTCAAGCCAAAAAATTCTAATTTTTTCATTTCCAATTTACGCTTGCTCCTTTATACCAGGCTTCCAACCAATATTACTTTTAACTCTGTCGATATTGATTCGTTAAATTTCATAGCTTAATCCTTTAGCACATTTGTAATTATACCGATCATAATATTTTTTTCTTCTAGTTTACTTATGGCAGTAAGCAAAGCTAATGCAACTAAAGTTGTATCGGTAATTTTTCGCTCACTATTATTTTTGAATAAATAATTATTCTTTTCTAAAAAATAAATAAAAAGAAATGACGCTATCCTTTTATTTTCATCAATAAAAGGATGATCTTTAATTGTTAAATAAAGCAGGTGCGATGCTTTCTCTTCGATTGTATAATAAAGCTCTGTCTTATCAAATGTCTGGTAGATTGCTTCTACAACTCATTGGAATTCATTATTTACTTCTTTCCCAAATAGATCTCCACCCTCTTTTTGTTCAATAAGCTTTTGTTTTATCTGATTTTTTTGTTTTATAGGTTGTAATTTTATTTTCATCATACCGATAAAGCAGCGTGAAAGAGTTAGCATACTATCCAATCAAATATAAAAGCTCTTGTGTCTGACCTTTTAACTCTGGGAATTGAGATTTTTGTTTCATAAAATTAATAGTTTTTTGAGGTTCTTTAAGCTTTTGAGTTTGTTCTAGCAACCTTTTTCCATTTATAGCATAACCCTCTTACAAGATAATTTTTAAAACCTTTGTAGCCCAGATACGAAATTGAGTTCCTCTCTTTGAATTTACTCTATAACCAACAGAAATAATTGCATCCAGATTATAAAACTTTAATGACAGTATAGATGCTTATGTGATTGCCTACCTTGCTTTTGCTATTAAGCCAAAGCCAGTAACTTTATTAGACAAAGATATTGTAGAGCTCAAAGAGCTTCTAAGAAAAAGAGAGCAAATTATAGGTCACATTAGTTCAGAAAAAAACAGGATCTGCTTGATGTTCATTTACTCATAATTGACGAGATAGGCTTTAAAAAGATAAATACAAATGCAGTTGATGAGTTTTTTAAAATCATAAGAGAAAGGTATGGGAATGGGTCAATTATAATAACTACAAACAGGCCATTTGAAGAATAGGTTAATGTGTTTGGTGATGCAGTGCTTGCTTTTTGCAATTGCAAGATAGAATTATACACTACTGCTATGTTTTTAGGATAACAGGTAAAAGCTATAGGATGAAGGAGTTGATGAAAAAATAAACAAATAAGGTGGGGAATTTAAGTTGACTTTAACAAAGAGCCAATTGGGAAGAATTATCAACGTTTTTTAAATATCCTAGACAAATAAGAACCCTAATATACAATAAAAAGCGACTCATAATAAGGGAGTAT
>JBFWJP010000120.1:0-4966 GCA_050253135.1 Desulfurella sp.
TTCAGTTGCCAAATCAGATAGGTAATTTTTGACTTTTACAAAAAATTTATTTTCTCCAATCCTTTTAACTTCTACGTCATGCGCTAGGATTAGGTTAGCTAACCTTCCAAACTGGCATGATTCTATTGTGGTTGTGCCTGTGTAGTAATCTGCACCGTGCGAAATATAATCTAGCTCACCGTGATTTACACTTCCAAATAAAAGTTTTTTTCCGTTTTTATACACACTTTCAAGCGCAAGACCTTTTTTAGTTAAAAAAGTAACACTGCAGTTATTACCTTTTAGTGTAATTTCTTCCTTTTTTTCATTAGAATTTATAGATTTAGCATCTAAAAAATTACCTATCTTATATTCGTGAGCTAATTTTTCTAAATAGCCTACAGCGTACTGCCACTTTTTCAAAGTAGTGTGAGTTCTGTAATCGCTTCCCCAAAATTTTAACAAGCCTTTCCATAAGTTATCATCTGCTTTAGTCTTTATATTTTCATAGCAATTATGACACAAAGTATTAATATAATGTCCCCCAAGACCCGCAACACTCCACCTGCTTAGAGAGTATTTTGGTTGTTTTTTAACAATAATTGGGTAGCTTGCGCATGCCAAATCAAGCACTGCATTTTTGTTTACAAATTGGAGGATTTCGTTTGGTAATAAAAACTCACCATAGTTTTTTAGAGCCAATATAATTTTTTTAATATTTTCCCACTCGTTTGAGGCTATAGGGTTTTCCGTATGAAAACGGCCTGGTCTAAAATTAAAAATTTCTACATCAGATGAGTATATAGGTATATACTTATAACCTTTGCTTATAAAACGCTCAATCATAGATAAGTAGTTTTCTAGTGTATTTAGCTCAGTTGCTGTGCGCTGAAATTGTTGAAAAAGAATCGAGTTAGTCCAAATAACTGGTATTTGTGATTTTACACCTTTTGCAATAGCAGGTGCAAAACCAAACGATTCATCCCAGAACGAAGCATTAATAGAGTAGGGGTTATTCCACTCCATACATATGCAATTATAAAATCTCTTGTAAATATCAACCATCGATTTTGAAAATACCTGTTCGTTTAAAAAGGCAACGGATGGTTTTACACCTAAAAAGCGTTTGTAAATCTTTAAACCCATCTGTTGGTTTTTAATGTTTACTAAATATGGTACAATTGGTCCTATAATTTGCTGGTAGCCACTGCCAATTAGCTCTACTAAACCGCTTTTTATTAAAGCTTTGAGTTCATCTATAAACAAGGGTGAGTATTGAATAAGTTTTTCGAGCGTATATCCACTAAGTTCAATGCCGGTTTTTGTGCCCGTTGATTTAATTATCTCAAGTAAAGGTAAATAGCTTTTATTTATCACTTGAGTTAATTGATCCTCTTCTATCGAAGAAAACGCTAAATTGCAGTGAAAAATTAGGTAAAATTTAGCTTTTTTCATTTGCAAAACTCTCAATATATCTTTCAAAACTGTTTACATTATCATTATTTGGGTACATTTTTTTTAGGTTATAAAAGGCTTTCATAAGTATCCGTGGTTTTTTGTTGTATAGTTTTTCATAATCTATAATAGTTTTTGCTATGCGCTCATAAAATTTTTCGTAAGAATTTTGAGCAATATCTTTTAAATAATGCTCAATATGCGGGTTTTTAAACCTGTTAGTTGTTTTAATGTAAAAATCTTCTACAAAATGCTTATCGTAATCTATAGTGGGTAGTATTTCGCTGTAGAACATCTCATTAATTAAATTAGTATAGTCTTTGTCCAAAAAACACTCATAAACGGTACTTTTACCTTCTAAAAAAGCCGTTAGAGCTAAAAATGTATGAATACCATTTAGTACTCTAATTTTTATTTGGGCTATTTTATCTATATCTTGTGTATAATAAATATTTAGGTTTTTTTTGCTAAATAGAGTTTCAAGTAAACTATTGTTGTTTGCGTAAAATGCGTAGTATTTTTCCCTTTCGATATTTAAATTGCTTTCTTTGACTACAATACAATCAACTAAAGTATTGACAAACTCGCATGTGTTTATAATCCATGTTCTAAAGCTACTATCAAAATACTCTTGAGCTAAATTTAAAACATTCGTCTTAAGCAAATTTCCATTATTTAAGATGAGTTCTAAAGGTATAATAACTATCTTTTGATTGTTTTGTATCTTGTATTTTTCATACAAAAACGATGTTAATAGAAAAGGATAACTTTCTTTTTCGCTATCTTTTGATAGTATGCCTTTTTCCGTCGTATTTGAAACAATAAAATTTACATTTTGGACTAATTTAAGCATAATTTTTGTATCTTTTACAAAAAAGATATCTTTAATTACATTTACTGTATCAATTTGCGTAGATTCTTTGTCCTTTAAAATAACACTGTATTTACAATTATTGTTTTTTAATGCAGTATATTGTTCTTTTGGTGTAAAGTAAGCTGCAAAAACCTCTATATCTATATTAATTTTTGACAGCATCCAATCAAAGTAACCTTTTATAAACTTACCTGTGCCAAACTGCAAAAAACTTACTTTATCAGCCATTTATAGTTTTCTTGTGTATTAGGCATTAATTTTTTAGAATCACCGACCAAAACCCACAAATAATAAAGCTCATACCCAGGTATTACGCACACTGGATGATAACCTTTGGGTATTAACACAATATCATTCGTTTCTATATGGAGGCTTTCATCTAGTGTTTTATCCTGCGTGTAAATCCTCTGCATACCAAAACCATCTGGTGGATTTAGCTTAAACAAGTATATTTCTTCCATCTTAACTTCCGTAGAACTATTTGTATCGTGCTTGTGTGGAGGAAAACTTGACCACTCACCTTTAAAGTTTATCGTTTCGCCTACAACAAGTTTTACAGATGGCCCATCTTCGCCTAAGATATCGTAAACTTTCCTTCTAAAGCCATAATCCCCTCTTAACTGCTCTTTTATTGCAGAAGGCAAAATTATAGACAACTGTGAATCAACACTAACTTTTGTTTTACATATGGCAATTTCGCTTTCTTTGTTTGCAAATAAAGATATTTTAGTATTGCGCGGAACATAAACAGCACACGCTTTTTCTTCAAATACATTTTTTCTTTGGAGTAAATGTTTTTTTTCTAAAAAAACCTCTATAGCTCCAGATAGCAAAATTACAACTGTTTCACAGTGTTCGTCAAAAATTTCAAATAAGCCGTTAATCTTTAAATGCGATAAATAAATATTTTTAACTGCACCGCTTGCATCGTATGAGTGTTTTATTTTAAGTTGCATTATTGCTCCTTATTTTAAAATTAATTATATTTTTTGCTAATTCAAAAGCGCTATCTGCTTCTTTGCAGCTATCGCCACTTGCTATCACATAGCACACCCTGTGAGCGCAGTGTTTATAATCTTCTATTACATCACCTTCTTTTATAGTTAAAAATATTTCATTAATACCTTTAATTTTTAGTGCTTCTTCTATACCTACAATTTTTTCTACATACCCAGGTTTTGGAAAAATTGCTCTACACAGTGCAACCTTATTCATTTTAGGTGTATATGTATCAATGGAAGGTTCCTCGCCAATTGTTAATTGCATAACAAACTTTATAGGGTCCATACCACTTGATAGAGGTGTTGTATATTGAGAGTGAAAGCCACCTGAGAGCCTTGCAGCCATTTCCAGAATCATTATTTTAGAATCGCTTTTTCTAATAATCATATCTGCCTTTGCCGGTGCATTATCAATTTTTAAGGCTAAAGCAGCATTGTATACAATTTTGTACATTTCTTCTTGGGTTTTGCTATCTAAATCAGCTGGGTTTACATGACCTGTCTCAATTGGCAATGGCAGCAAATCGTACTCTCTTTTTGCTATCCCAAACCGGTACTGCTTGGAGTTATATATTACAGTTTCCACACTATACTCAAAACCCTCCACATACTCTTCAATTAGAGCGCTGTGCGTTGAAGAGTATTTAAAAGCTTCCTCTAAAGCAATTTCTAAATTTGAAATACTCTCTAATTTTTGTGTACCTCTTGATGCTGAGCTATCAATAGCCTTTACCATACACGGAAGGCCGACTTTTTCAATAGCTTTTTTTGCTTCTTTAAGCGTTTTTACTTCTTCTGCATATGGTGTTGGAACATTATTGTTTAACCAAAGCTGTTTGCTTAACCATTTGTTATTTGACGATTTTGCAGAAAAACTACTAACGCCAATTAACCCAAGCGCTTCATTAATTGCTGCTGCCGTAATTGCATTGTCTGCAGCTGCAAATACACCTTTTATGTTGTATGTGTTTTTATTATTAAGCGCAAAATCAACAAGGGATTTTATATCTTTTGTGTCTATAACTAATTTTAAATCAGCGTGCTTAAAGCCTACAGCTTCACTGTCTTTATCAGCAGCTATCACATAAAGACCCAAATCTTTTGCCGTTTTTATGGCTTTAATCTGCATAATACCAGCACCCAATATGATTATCGACTTCATAAACTATTATACCTTTGCATAAAGAACCGTATCAGTAAAACCGAATTCGTGATGCCCAATGTAAAATTTATAATCTTTTACCCATTCTTTTAGTAATATGGGTATTTGATATAAGTGCTCTGGTTTGTGGTATATGCATATTTGCAGTTTTGGTCTGTAATTACAAATAATTTCCTTTGTGCCAAGCAAAGCGTTTAACTCTGCACCTTCTATATCCATCTTTATCAGTGTTGGTTTTTCTTTATCTTTAAAAAATTCATCTAAACTTACTGTGTCAATTGTGTGGTTAGCTTGAGTAATATTATTTGTAATAAAACTAGTTCCTCCAAAACCTCCATTGAAATACAATTTATCGGTTTTATTCCAAAGACCATATTTGTGCGCTTCTATATTTTGGTATTTTTTTGTATTTTCTATAAGTTTATTATAATTTTGTTCATCTGGCTCAAATGCGTAAATTTTTTTATAAACAATATTTTCTTTTATAATCTCTTC
>JBFWJP010000121.1:0-4929 GCA_050253135.1 Desulfurella sp.
AGGTATAAATAGAAATCTGAAAACAAAAAAGCACTATGAAGATTCAATTGGCAAAGAATGTATTATTAGTCTATTTAATCCAATTGATAACAAAAGAAATATAGAAGGCCAGATTATAAGCGTAACCGATAGCGGCGTTGAAGTAAAAAATGAGCAAGCAGTAGTTTATATAGACTTTAAAGATATTAAGAAAGCTAGACTAAACTTAATTTAGTGGGGGAAAAAGTGAGAGAAATATTTGAAATTGCCAATGTTATAGCAAAAGAACACAATATTAATTCTCAGGCAGTGATTGAATCACTCGCTGAAGCTATAAAAATTTCAATTGCTAAAAAATATGGGGAAGACAGTGTGGTGAAAACATCGCTTGATTCCCAAAATCAGATATTTTCAATTTTAATCGAAAAAAAGGTTGTTGGTAAACCTAAGAATCACAATGAGATTTCAGTTGAAGATGCAAAAAAAATTGATCCAAATGTTAACATTGGAGACTATATTGATGTTGAGTTTGACCCAGAAGAACTTGGCAGGATCGCTGTTTCTACTGCAAAAAATGTTATGTCTAAAATGTTTAAAGATTTAGAAAAACGTGTAACATATGAAGATTACACGAAAAAGATTGGCAAAATTGTATCTGGTGAAATTTGGAGCGTTGGCGTATACAATGATTGTATTGTAGATTTTAAAAATGCTATAGGTATCTTGCCAAAAAAAGAACAATCCCCTGGCGATAAGTATGTTGTTGGAGAAACTATAAAAGCCTATGTTATGGATGTTTTGGAAGAGCCAAAAGGCGTTAAACTGATTCTTTCAAGGACTCACCCGGGTTTTGTGAAAGAATTATTTATTAAAGAAGTCCCAGAGGTAAGAGATGGCACTGTTGAGATAAAAGCTATAGCAAGGGAGCCTTCAAAGCGCACAAAAGTGGCAGTATACTCAAAAGACTCTAAAATTGACCCAATAGGCACATGTGTTGGCGCAAAAGGCACGCGTATCTCTGCAATCGTTAAAGAATTAGGCGATGAAAAGGTTGATGTAATAAGATGGAGTGCAAATTTAAGCATATATATAAAAAATGCACTTGCACCCAGCAAGGTTTCTTATATAGAGCTTTTTGAAGACGAAAAAAGAGCAAAAGTTTATGTACCTGATGAGGAATTTTCGGCTGCAATTGGCAAGATGGGTGTTAATGCAAAGCTTGTTGCAAAATTAACAGGCGTTAATATTGATATCATAAAAGAATCTGAAATGGATCATAGCGTTAACGAAGAAAAACATGAAAAAACAATGGAAGAAGTAATTGAAGAGCTGACTTCTTTTGAGTCTATTACTTTGAATCTTGCAAATAAATTTTATGATAGTGGTATTAGATCAGTTGAACAACTAAAAAACCTAACCTTAGAGGATCTTAAAAACATCAAAGGCATAGGAGAAAAACGGGCTCAAAAGATCTTTGAATTACTAAATCAAACTACTTAGGGGGTAATGATTTAATGAGAGTGTATGAAGCTGCAAAAAAGCTTAATATAAAAAGTAGCATACTTATACAAAGGTTGCGTAATTTAGGTTTAGATATTAAGAGTAATTTTAGTACGGTATCAGATGATGTGATTGAAAAATTAGAGCACAAAGAGACAACCCCAAAAACTACAGAAACAAAGGATCAGATCCCAAAACAAAAAAAAATTAAAATTGAAGAAAAACCACCAATCGAGGAAAAAAGAAAAGAAAAACAGCCAGAGTTTATGAGCGCTAAAAAAAAGGAACTTATTGAAGCTTCACTGCCTCAAAAGCTAAAAGGTAAAAAAAAGCACTATAAAAAAACTTTTAAAGACGAACAAGAAGAAGAGCTAAATAAAATACAAATTGGCAAAAATACTACAGTTTTTGAGTTTGCAGCAATGCTTAATGTGGACTTTTCAGAAATAATACAAAAATTATTTTCACTTGGTGTAATGGTTAGAAAAAACGACTTTATTGATTTAGATGCAGCTAAGATTATCGCTCAAGACTATGGTGTAGAGGTTGAAGAAAAAACTTTAGAAAAAACGATTATGGAAGAGTTTGAAGCTCCAGATGATCAAAAAGATTTGCAACCAAGGCCTCCAATTGTGACGGTAATGGGCCATGTAGATCATGGAAAAACATCTATTTTGGATGCAATAAGGCATACACATGTTGTTGCTAAAGAATCAGGCGGGATTACACAGCATATTGGCGCATACTCCGTAAATTACAATGGCAAGCAGATTACATTTCTTGATACACCTGGACATGAAGCCTTTACCGAGATGAGGGCCCGCGGTGCATTATTAACTGACATTGTTGTGCTTGTTGTTGCAGCCGATGATGGTGTAATGCCACAAACAATAGAAGCTATAAACCATGCAAAAGCTGCAAATGTACCCATAGTTGTAGCTATAAATAAAATTGATAAGCCGAATGCAAACCCAGATAAAGTAAAACAGGAATTGTCTCATCATAAAATAATGCCAGAAGAGTGGGGCGGTGAAAATTTATTCGTCAATGTCAGCGCAAAAAAGAATATTGGAATTGATGATTTACTTGAGAACATTTTGCTTCAAGCAGAAATTATGGAATTAAAAGCAAACCCAAACAAAAGAGCAAAAGGCATTGTAATTGAGGCTAGGTTGGATAAACAGCGTGGTCCTGTTTGTGATGTTGTCATACAAGAAGGTACACTAAATTTAGGCGATAGTATTGTAGCAGGCACTGCCTATGGTAAAGCAAAGGTCCTTATTGATGATAAAGGCAAAAGAATAAAAAAGGCAACAGTTTCTATGCCAGTTGAGATATTAGGGCTTCATGAAGTACCAGAAGCCGGCGATGTTTTGTTTGTTGTAAAAGACGAAAAAATAGCCAAATCAATAGCCGAAGAAAGAAAAGAAAAATACAAAGCGAGTGCTCAGAAAAAAGTCACTGTAAGTTTAGAAACTGTTTTTAAAAACCTATCTTCAGGCCAAATAAAAGAGTTGCCAATACTCATAAAAGCTGATGTTTTTGGCTCAATTGAAGCAATTTCTTCTTCTGTTCAAAAGATATCAACACAGGAAGTTGCTGTTAAAATAATACATTCTGGAATAGGAGAGATCACAAGGTCTGATGTAAACTTAGCAAGCGTTTCAAATGCAATTATCATTGGGTTTAACGTAAGACCATCAAATGATGCGCTAAAGCTTGCAAACGATTTAAAAGTGGAAATTAGAACTTACAAAATTATATACGATATTATAGAAGATATTAAAAAAGCACTATCTGGTTTGCTATCTCCTACAATTGAAGAGGAAATTTTAGGTAGAGCAGATATTAGAGAGGTTTTTAGTGTACCTAAGGTCGGTAATATTGCAGGATGTTATGTAACATATGGTAAAATTACAAGAAATTCAAAAATACGCGTAATTAGAAACGGAGTTATAATATTTGAAGGCTCAATTGCATCGCTAAAGCGATTCAAAGACGATGTTAATGAAGTTGCTTCAGGCTTTGAATGTGGTATAAGGATTGATAAGTTCAATGAGGTAAATGTAGGTGATCAACTTGAATCCTATATTTTAAAAGAAATTCAAAAAACTCTGTAGGAAATAGATTTGTTTATTGGCGTTATCATCATTGAATTATTGTTAAAAGATGCATTCAATATAAAAGATAGAAGGAACATACTATCTAGCATAATAAATAAAATTCGCTCACATTACAATGCCTCAATAGCAGATATCTCTGAAGAAATACTTTACAACAAAGCTACCATAGCCATTAGCACTATTGCAAATAAAAAAAGTGAAGTGGAAAAATTTATGGATAGAATTTATAATTTTATTTCTAATAACTACTCAATAGAAATTTTACATATAGAAAGGCAAATATTATGAATGAGACTAAACCATACAAAAGGACACAAAGAGTATCAAGCACACTTAAAAAAATCATAGCAAATGTTATTGAATTCGAGATTAATGATGAACGCTTAAAAAGCATTACGATTACGGATGTTGAGTTGAGTAAAGATTTTAAGTTTGCTAAAATTTATTTTAGTTCTCAGTTAAGTGAACTATCCAAAGAAGAACTTACTAAGTTGATTAATAAATCTAGTAGTTTTATTAGCAAAAAATCTTGCGAATATATAAATTTGCGTACTGTACCTGTATTTAAGTTTGTTTATGACAAATCCATAGAAAATGGTTTAAAAATTGAAGAAATTTTGAGGCAAATTAAAAATGAATGAGAATATTTTAGAAACAATAGGTTACTACCTAAAAAATTACAATGATTTTTTAATAGTGGGTCATAAAGATCCAGATGGTGATGCAATAGGCTCAAGCCTTGCCTTCTACAAAGCACTTAGCGAGTTTGGTAAAAATGCGATTGTTGCTAATACGTCCAAAATTTCTGATTTGTACTTTTTTTTAGATGATACAAAAAATATTAAACTACTTGAAAACAATGAAGAAGTGCAAGTGATTATTACAGTAGATAGTGCAGACTTTGAACGCACAAATTTAAATAAAGATTATGTTAGGGATAAAATTTTAATCAACATAGATCACCATCCAACAAATACATTTTTTGGCAATATCAATTATGTTGTGCCCGAAGCTGCGGCAGTAGGTTGCTTGATATACGAAATTTTAAAATTTAACGATATACCTATAAGCTCAAAAACAGCGGAATATTTATACTTAAGTATACTGACAGATACGGGGTCTTTTAGATACTCATCAACGAGCTCTAATGCTTTTAAAATAGCTTCAGAGCTTATAAAATTAGGTGTTAAGCCGTGGAAGATGGCCTATAATATATATGAATCAAAAAAACTTACGACTTTAAAATTAATGGGTTTAGCTATAAATACGATAACAACTTATTACAATGATAAACTTGCAATAATGTACATAAACCAAGGTATGTACA
>JBFWJP010000122.1:0-4918 GCA_050253135.1 Desulfurella sp.
GATAAAAGGCACTACAAACGAAAGGCTCAAGATATCAGACGGCACTACATAGGCAATATAAAAAACGAAGGTTATTAAGACAAGATAAAAATGGAATTAAATGAGGAAGTAGTCGGAAGTCGGGAAATATTTTGTGGGACAGGGCTTTGAAATATCCTATTGAAAGACCAAGATCTATAACAATTGACCAGTTATTAAAATTTGTTGCAAATAAAATTTGAGCAAATGTAATTTTTGCTATTCAGTAATTTATTAACAAAGTATTATTAACAAGGAAATACTTGACAAATATGAAGTTAAATGTTAATTTAAAATATGAACTTTTAAAAATATTAAGGTTTTTAATTATGTCATTTGATGAACGTGAATTGTCTTTCATTGTAAATGGTTTAGGTGTTGGTATCTATTTAGCTGATAGTAAAGGTGTTACATTATGGGTAAATAAAGTTTTTGAAGATATCTCTTTGATAAAAAAGGAAGAAGTTGTTGGAAAAACTTTAAGGGAGTTAGTCGATGCTAAATATTTTTCAAATTCAGCCACTCTTTCTGTTATACAAACAAACAAGCCAATAACTGTGTCTTTCGATACTAAAACAGGTAAAAAGCTTTTATCCCAAGGAAAGCCACTTTTTGATCAAAACGGTCATTTAAAATATGTGGTAAATACTATATACGATCTTTCAAGTATATTAACGACTCAGAATGAAGAGGTTCTTCGCAACAACTTGTTTAATAACTATAATATTGTTGCTCAAAGTGAAAAGATGCTGCAAGCTCTAAGCATAGCAATTAAAGCTTCAAATATTGATTTACCAATTTTAATTTGTGGTGAGACAGGGGTTGGTAAAGAATTAATAGCAAAACTGGTTCACTATAGTGGTATACGTAGAGATAAAGCTTTTATATCACTAAATTGTGCTGCAATACCGGAATCATTAATTGAATCGGAATTATTCGGCTATGAACCAGGAAGCTTTACTGGATCTGACAGGAAAGGAAAGAAAGGTATTTTTGAATTAGCTGATAAAGGTACCGTATTATTGGACGAAATTGGAGAAATGCCTTTATCTTCTCAAGCAAAATTACTAAGATTTCTTGAACAAAAAGAGTTTATTAAATTAGGCGGCACAAGATTAACTAAAGTGGATGTTAGAATTATTGCGGCTACAAATAAAGATTTAAAAAAATTAATATTAGAAGGCCATTTTAGAAAAGATTTGTATTATAGGCTCAGTGCAATTAGTATTTATGTACCTCCCTTAAGAGAAAGACGTGACGATATTGATATTTTAATAAAATTTTTTTTGAGTAGCCTTAATGAAACGTACAAAACAAAAAAATCTGTTTTACCTGATGTAGTTGAATTAATTAAAACGCTAAACTTAGATGGAAATGTTAGGGAGTTAAAAAACATAATCGAAAGGTTGTATTTTTATTCTATAAATGACATTATTACTTTAGATGATTTTTACCAAAATATTGGGCAAAATAGAATCAAAGAAACAATAATTAGTAATAATAGTTTAAAATATAAACTTGAAGCTTATGAAAAAGAGATTTTAGAGGAATATTATAAACAGTATCAGAGTACAAGAAAGCTAGCTAGATTTTTAAAAATAAGCCAAACTAGTGCCTTTAAAAAATTAAAAAAATACAATATAATATGATTATTTTTGAAATCATATGATTAATAAAATAATCACACCAAAATATACTGTTAATTCAAATTTAATTAATAAAATATTAATATTCTGGATTATAAAATAAATAGCTATTTTTACAAGAATTAAATAGTAAGTTTGTTAATAACCATATCTTTTAGTATTGAATATGCTTTATTTATAAACTTTAACGTGATTTATTTTTCATATTTTATTTATTTAATTTAGTTTGGAACACTTTTTGCTTAGTTAATTCATGGAATATATAGGACAAAAATTAAAAGGAGGTAAAGATGCTAATTTCAAAGGTAGGTTTGAGGGAAGAGGTGGTAGAATTTGCAAATACTGTTAAAGAGTTTTGCGAACGCGAGTTCAAAGATACATTAGAATGGGATGCACAAGAGTATATGCCATATGATTTATGGAAAAAAATGGGAGATATTGGTCTTACTGGAATGATGTTGGATGCCGATTTAGGTGGGTTAGGCGATGATTTATTAACAAGCGTTGTAATACACGAAGAAATGTCAGTTTATTCACCAGCAATAGCTATGACTTTAGGCGCACATGCAATACTTGCAGGAAATGTTATAAATAGAGCAGGTAATAAAAAACAAAAAGAGAAGTACATACCACCTATTGCAAGTGGTGATAAAGTAGCTGCTATATGTATTACTGAACCAGAAATTGGATCTGATGCAGCTCATCCAAAAACTCGAGCAATTAAAAAAGGAGATAAATACATTTTAAAAGGAAGTAAAATTTTTATTACAAATGGACCTATTGCCGATATTTTTGTGGCTTACGCACGTACATCGGATGATCCAAAAAGAGGAGTTTCTGCTTTTATTATAGAAAAAGATTTTGGAAATATTTCTGTAGAAAAAATGCACAAAATGGGAATGCGCGCTTCTCCAACAGGATTTGTAACGTTTAATGATACAGAAGTACCAGAAGAGAATTTATTGAGAGCAGAAGGAGAAGGAATTCACATAATGATGGAGGGATTAGACGTAGAAAGAATTGGTTTATCTGGGAGCAATTTGGGCATGATAAAGGGTTCTTTAGACATTGCATCAAAATATGCAAAAGAAAGAATGCAATTTGGTCAGCCAATTATAAATTATCAATTAATTCAAGAAAAACTTGCATATATATTATCTCAATTAGAGTTAAACAGGTTGTATTTATATAACTTAGCTGAAACATGGCGCAAATATCCTGGGTCTAAAAAATTACGAGCTGCAACTGCATTGGTTAAAATGACTTCAGCACAAGCTGCTGTTAAATCGGCAGAAGAAGCAATTCAAATTCTTGGTGGTTATGGTTATACAACTGACTATCGCGTTCAAATGTATTGGAGAGACGCGAAACTTTATGATATTGGTGCAGGTACGACAGAAATGATGAAGATTTTGCTCTCAAGACGAATAGAAGAAGGTTTTGTTGATTTATAAAATTTTTTAAGGAGGTTTTGTTATGACAGGTATTGTGGGTTATGGGTGTTACGTTCCAAAGCGTAGAATTAAGGTAGAAGAAATAGCTGCCCAGTGGGGAGATGATGGTGAATCTTTAAAGAACAGTTTATTGGTAAGAGAAAAAACAGTTCCAGCTAAAGACGAAGATTCTGTAACAATAGCGTATGAAGCAGCTAGAAATGCCTTAAAAAGAGCAGAAATTGATCCTCAAGAAATAGGGGCAGTGTATATTGGCTCAGAATCAAAACCCTATGCTGTTAAGCCATCAGCAACTATTGTAGCTGATGCGTTAGGTATAACTCCAGTTGTTCACGTAGCAGATTATGAATTTGCTTGCAAAGCTGGTAGTGAAACGGTATTTGTAGTATATGGATTAGCTAAATCAGGAGAAATTAAATATGGTCTTGGAATAGGATCTGATACTTCTCAAGGAGCGCCAAAAGATCCATTGGAATATACTGCAGCTGCAGGTGGAGCAGCGTTTATTATGGGTAACGACAATGTATTAGCAGAAGTGATTGCAACATATTCTTATACCACTGATACTCCAGACTTTTGGAGAAGAGATGGTCAGTCTTATCCGACGCATACGGGACCGTTTACAGGCACGCCAGCTTATTTTAATCATACTATAAATTCTGCAAAAGGAGTAATGGAAAAGGCTAAGATGACACCAAAGGATATTACGTATTGTGTATTTCACCAACCCAATGGTGCGTTTCCACTTAGAGCTTCAAAAATGCTAGGCTTTAAAAAAGAACAATTTGAGCCTGGGTGGGTAGCACCATACATTGGAAATACATACTCTGGTTGTTCTCTTTTAGGCTTGGCTTCTGTATTAGATATAGCTAAAGCGGGCGACATTATACTTGTTACATCGTTTGGATCTGGTGCAGGTAGTGACTCTTTTATCTTTAAGGTAACAGAAAGATTAGAAAAGGTTAGAAATAATGCTCCTTTACTAAAGCACTATGCTGATAGAAAACAATATATTAATTATGCAAACTACGCTTTTCTACGAGGCAAAATTAAAATGAGGGAGGACTAATATAATGAGAGAGGTAGCAGTTGTTGGCATAGGTATGACAAATTTTGGATATTTATGGGAAAAATCATGGAGAGATTTAGCTGTCGAAGCAAGTTTAGAAGCAATTAAAAGCTCTGGCGTAGATAAAATAGACTCTATTTATGTCGGAAATTTTAGTGGTGGTACTTTTGTAGAACAAGAACACATGGCGGCAATAGTTGCTGATTATTTAGGATTTTTACATATACCATCAACTAGAATAGAAAATGCCTGTGCTTCTGGTGGAGTAGCAATTAGACATGCTTATATGGAAGTCGCCTCTGGTATGTCTGATGCAGTACTTGTGACTGGTGTTGAAAAAATGACCGATGTGGTTACATCTCAAGGCGTTTATTCACTGTCTATGGCTGCAGATAGAGAATTTGAAGGCTATCAGGGTGTTACATTCCCAGGTTTATTTGCGCTTGTTGCAAAAAAATATATTTACGATTTTAACGCTACTAGAAAACAGCTTGCAGCCGTTGCTGTAAAAAACCACAAAAATGCTTCAAAAAATCCTAAAGCACAATTTCATAACATTATAACAATCGATGATGTTATAAATGCACCTATGATCGCGGATCCTCTTGGACTATACGATTGTTCACCAATGACTGATGGTGCTGCAAGTGTTGTTTTAATGCCATTAGATAAAGCAAAAAAATTAAAAAATGCAGCTAAACCAATAAATATTTATGAAATAACCCAAGCAA
>JBFWJP010000123.1:0-4894 GCA_050253135.1 Desulfurella sp.
GAGCTTTAATATTTTTGAGTCTAGGTTTTGCCACTGTAAATATATACACTGAAGTGGGTCTAGTAACATTGATTGGTTTAGTAAGCAAACACGGCATATTAATTGTAAAATTTGCAAACGACCTGCAAGATCAAGGGATACCAAAACGACAAGCAATAGAACAAGCTTCTCAAATCAGGCTGCGCCCAATTTTGATGACTACTGCAGCTATGGTTTTTGGTGTTGTACCTTTACTTTTAGCCACAGGGGCCGGTGCTGTAAGCAGGTTTGATATAGGCCTTGTAATTGCAAGCGGCCTTGGTATTGGCACATTTTTAACAATCTTTATCGTACCTACCGTTTATTTGCTTATTGGCAAAGACATAAGCAAGGCAAAATGATTGCCTTGCTTGAAAAAGCTATTTATAGTATTATTTAATCAAACTCCAAAGCATTTTTAGCGCTACTACATATAAAACAATGGCTATAATCTTTTTTACCTGATTTGCACTAAGTTTTGTGGTCATTGCCCAAGAGCCCACCAAAGCACCTGCGATTGAAGCAATTAAGCATAAACTCAAAAGTACAATGTCAATTTTTCCCATAGCAATATGTCCTAAAAACCCAGCAAATGATAAAAAAATAACGATAAAAGCAGTTGTACCAGAGGCATTTTTTGGGCTAAAGCCACTCCATACAAGCAAAGGCACTATAAAGTTACCTCCTCCAACGCCAAGCAATCCTCCAAGATAGCCAGCACTAATGCCTAATATACTGCCTAAAGTCCACTCATTGAGCTTTCTTTTTTGGGCCTGCTTTGGTTTATAAAACAGCATCATTGTGCCAGCAAAAATCAAAAATAGCACAAATAGTACTAAAAGCAGTTCTTTGGAAAAATACTTCGTACTGTATGCTCCAAGAGGCGAGAAAACAATACCAAAAACTATTATAGGAATGGCAGCTTTAAAATTCACAAGGTGATTTTTTATGTAGCCTATGCTTGCAAAACTCATGCTTACAGCATTAAGCAACAAACCTATAGCCATAGCTTCCTTTAAAGCAACGCCAAAATAATACAGCGTAGGTATAACAATAAACGCAGCCCCAAGTCCCGCTACGCTTAAAAATATTGTAAATATAAAAATTAGCAAAGGGCCTAAAACAAGCGTAAGCATTTAAGCCTCACTTTGCATAAACAAAGCAGTCAAGGCAAACTTTTTTAGAGTTTTCAAGCCTTGCATAGTTTTCAGCACAAAGCTGTCCACATGATTCGCATTCTACAAGGTTAAATGTTGACGGTGGCTCAAAAAAATCGTAATCAAATGGACCTTCGATTTCAATTAGCTGATCAACTGGCGTATTAAAAGGTTTTTTGAGCATCTCAAAAGCGATATCTTGCGGTATATTAGACGGCTTTATACCCTTTTTCCTAAATTCTGTAATAAATGGAGAGTTAAAAGCTGCTTTCATAACTTCGTTTTTTAGGCGTACATGAACGGCTTTTTTTGTTGACTTATCAACAAGCAAAAAAGCAAACTTACCCTTTGGGTTTTTCCTCATAAGACCTTTTCCAAATGTACATCCTGTTGAAAACTGTACGCCATCTGCAAAACAGCCTGCTGCGTGATTGTCGCCAGACTCAAGGATTACAAATTTATCCATATTTTGCTCTCTTTGCACGCCTAGTACTTTTAGTGCAGCTTCACCTGCAATAAAACCAAGTGGCATACCACCACACACATGGCCGTGAATCATTAAACTACTTGCAAGTAGTTTTGCCCTTTGCTCTTCTAGGTTTAGCTGATCTACTAATTTTACAAAATCACTCATTTGAACCTCCTAAACATTTGTTTTGTTATAGAAATATAACTATTTTTTTAAAACTTGTCAAGCAAACTACTTTCTAAACAAAATTTCATTTATAAGACACAAATGTGTAAATTTTAACTTGTAGCTTTGGTTTGCATGAGAGAAGAATTTGAAAAGCACGTTGAATCTTTTCTTCTTAAAAATTTTGATATAAAGGAAGACATTTTTGCAATAGACACTACAATTAAAAACAATGGCCTAAAGCGCCTAAACAATATCAAAAAAACACTAATCGAAGAAAAACTACTTCATATAAAACAAATGTTGTTTCTATTGGCTGTAAAAGCCAAGCTTTTTAAGTCATATACCTAAAAAGCATTGACTTTTAGGTGCAAAACGATTAATATTAATATATGATAGAAAAAATTAATATTCAAACTAATTGCAATAAATGCCTATTAGATATAACAGCTAGGATCCAAGCAGTATTGCCCAAAAAAAACGGCATATGTTTAGTATATGTGCCTCATACAACAGCAGGTATAACTATAAATGAAGGCGCAGATAAAGATGTAAGCCTAGATATAATAAACTACTTGCAAAAACTTGTTCCAAAAAGCGCACAATTCTTCCATATTGAAGGTAACTCAGATGCTCACATTGTATCAAGCATGATTGGTGTATCTATAGCGGTAATTGTGGAAAACGGTAGCCTTTTGCTTGGCACTTGGCAGAAAATTTTTTTTGTAGAATTTGATGGTCCACGCACAAGAAGCGTATATATAAAATTTATAGAAGGATAAAACCATGAAGTATTTAATATTATTAGGCGATGGTATGGCAGACTACAAAATAAAAGAACTTGGCAATAAAACACCTTTAGAGTATGCAAATACACCAAATATGGATAGACTAGCAAGTGGTACAGTAGGGCTTTTTAAAACTGTGCCAGATGGTATGCCACCTGGTTCTGATGTGGCAAATTTAAGTGCAATAGGCTATAACCCCAAAGAAATCTATACAGGAAGGGCCCCCATAGAAGCCCTTGCAAAAGATATTATGCTAGAGAGTAACGATGTAGCATACAGGTGCAACTTTGTAACCATAGAAAACGATATTATGAAAGATTTTAGTGCCTCGCATATAGACTCAAATGACGCAAAAAAACTCATTGACTTGCTAAATGAACAGCTAAAATTAGACAATATTAAATTTTTTGCAGGTGTTAGCTACAGAAACCTTATGATATGGAAAGACGGAAAAACTGACTCTACAACACCACCTCACGACATTACAGACAAAAATATTCAAGAATACTTACCCAAAGGACAAGCCAAAAATGAACTCATAAAAATTATGGAAATGGCTAAAGAAATTCTAAAAAATCCGATAAATACTACAAAGGCAAATGCAATCTGGCTGTGGGGTGAGGGCAAAGCGCCAAAAGCGCCTTCTTACAAAGAAGTCTACGGCATCGATGGCTCAGTGATAAGCGCAGTGGATTTAATGAAAGGTATTGGCAAGATGCTAGGGTTATCTACACCTTACATCGAAGGGGCAACAGGTTTTATTGATACAAACTACGAGGGCAAGATAAATGCTGCCTACGATGCTCTCAAATCAATGGGTTTTGCTTATGTGCATATCGAAGCACCAGACGAGGCAGGACATATGGGTGATTTGGACTTAAAAATAAAAGCTATTGAGCTATTTGATAAAAAAATTGTAAAGCCTGCGCTTGATATGGCAGATGAGTTTGAGTTAAAGATTGCATGCTTGCCAGACCACCCAACACCTATAAGTCTCAAAACCCACACGATTGATCCAGTCCCATTTGCTGTATGGAAAGGCGAGAGAAGCTCTAAAAAGTACTGCGAGTCAATGGGCAAAGGCGGTTTATTTTTAAAAAGCGGTCCTGAGTTTGGCAAACTGTTTTTTAACAGTTAAATTATTACACTAAAGCTGGTTTTTATTTTTTGAAAGCAAGCTTTTTTTCGTTTTTTAAAGGAGCGTGCTATGGTAGGTCCTATCGACATGCAAAGTGTAATATTAAATTCTTACGCTCAGTCAAATGTAAACAATAACTTACTTGTCCAGGTCGCTCAAGCAGACAGCATTAGGCGCATTGCGCAAAAAAAAGAGCAAGAAGAAGCAAACACCAAAGTAGAAAGCGCAAAACCAAACGAAAACCCAAATATACACGAACACCTATCTAACAAAGAAAAACCGCAGAATAATCCTCAAAGCCCACAAAAACACATAGATATAAAAGTTTAAATACCTTTAAATTTCAAAAGCCCCCATTCTTAAAATGGAGGCTTGGTTAAATATGAAAAAAAGGCTTGGCTAAAATTTGTACGTGCCTACAAAAAATACTTGGTTGCTTACTCTTCCGTTATTTGGATCATTGGTAGCACCTATGTAGTAGGTTTTGTTTCTATCGTACTCAAGACCCAATGTTGCAGATTTTGTTAAATTATAGGCTACATTAGCAAATATAGTAGAAGCTTTTCTAGCATATGCGCTAGAGACATTACTTAGAGTACCTAAATTTCCAAACACAACCTGCGAGTATCCACCAGCAAGCATAAATGGTACTTGAGCAAGTTTGTTAAAATCAACTTTTAGCATTGCATCCCATGCTGTTGCACTTACCTTTTCTATGGATGTGCCATCTAAGTAATAAGATGGTGGCATTACATTGCCAGAAAGTAAATCATATTTTGTGAAACCTTTTGAATAGTGTGCATCTGCTTTAAAGCTTACAAAATAAACTGGTAATTCAAGACCACCACCAAATTCGTAAGAGTTTTGGTTTGAACTATCAATATTCTTTGCTTTACTTGTTAGCTTTAAATTCTGCCACTGGAAATCTGCATAGAAAGTAGCTGGTGCACCCAAGCCTGTATTAAATTCAACAGGAATTCTAACACCTAAACCAGGCATTGTTGATCTGTAGCCATCAAACCCAGTTTGAGAAATAAACCCTGTTAATAAATCTTCAGCTGCTATTTGAGGATTGAGTTTAACACTCCCAAGATCTAACTTAACGCCAAAGCCTACCTGGGGTATCCTGTTTGTAGGGCCACTTGATGATCCAGCAATA
>JBFWJP010000124.1:0-4854 GCA_050253135.1 Desulfurella sp.
ACGACGCTCTTCCGATCTTTTAAACATCAAATAAGCTTGCATTTTTTATCCTTTGGTCAATATCTTTTTTTGTTAAGTTGTATTTTGAAACAATAGACATTGCATAAGCCAAACCATCTGGAGGTTTTCTTACAATCTTAAATGTTCTATTTTGACTCTGGTCAATCGATGCAACAAAACTCGCTGTTTTTTCTGTTTTGCATAACTCATCCATAAAGGTAACCCAAATACACAAACAACCCTTTTCCAATATTATTTTTAGAATTTGTTTACTCAAAAATAAGGCGTCATCGTATGTTGTAGAAGAAAAAACCTCGTTGAATATAAGTATGCTGTTGCTTGTGGTATTATCTAAAATTTTCTTTATCCTGATTAAATCATTTTCTAAACGGCTTTTTAGGTTTTGAACTTGCTCCTGTCTTTCAAAACAAGGCCAAATATTATCAAACAAAAATATCTGTGCTTTAGTTGCTGGAACTTTTAAGCCTAATTTTGATAAATGGATAATCTGGCCAATACACCTTCCAAAAGTAGTTTTTCCTCCCTGATTTGGACCTGTGATAATAGCTATTTTTTCATCTTTTTGCATATTAAAGTCATTTGCTACGCAAATTTTATTATACTTTATAAATTCATCTGCAAGATCAATATCGTATGCGTTTTCTATATATATGGTTTCTTTAGAAAATTCTGGGTAACTAAACTTAATATTATTTCTCTCAAAGCGCTTCATATAATTCAAAAATGCAAAATAAAATTGTATTTGATCGACAAATGTTTCTATTGTTTTGTCTATAAAATCTTGCATTTGATCAAAAAAGCTATCAAGACGTGTAAAAATATCTGGATAAAGTTTTTCTAATTTTTCTACTATTTGATATTCTATATGATTTGTGTCTGTGCTTTGTTTAAAATTAGTATATTCCTTGTCTACATTTCCTGCTAAATGCAAAAAAGTATCTATTACATCTTGCTCAAAATCATTTGTATTATCTTTACTTATTGTGATAGTCGCATCTTTGATTAATATATTGAATTTAATACTTAGCAATTTTCCTTCTAACTCTGTGGCTGTGTCTGATAAGTTTATAAAATCTGGTTTTTTAGTATAATTTGAGAGGTAGTTTATGAAAGCTTTTAAACCTTGTGATTTAAAATCTAACTTAAGTGATTCTTTTTGCAAATAAAAAATAGCATTGCAGTAATTATTCACCGCATTTAAAAAACAAAATTGTTTTTCATACTTGTAAAATGACTTTCGGGATTTTGCTAGCAAATCGTTTACTGTTTCAAACTGGAAGCAAAATTTATCAAATATGTTGAAATTTTTTGCGTTTTCTAAATCCATTAATACTTTGTGCCTATACTCAATATCTTCCAAATTATTAAGCGTTGTAAAAAAATATGGTTTTAAATTATATTTGGGCTTGATTGCAATAATTTGCTCAATAATTTTGTCTAAATTCAAATCGTAAAAATATTCTGGCTGATTTTCATTCAATTTAGTCGGGTTTTTAAATAAAATGCTAAAACTTTCCATTTTACTCTTCTTGTGTTAGCTGATTTTTTAAATTTTCAAGATTAGCTCTAATTGCTAACAATGACTTGATATGATTATCAATTTTGTTAATCTCATTTTGCCTTTGATCCTCATTTTGTTTTTGAAGAGCTGCGTTTAGTATGTCTTTTATAGCATTAATGGTTTGGTTTAGCTTTTCTTCAACTTGAGAGTTAAACTTTTGGGCGGTTTCTTTAATGCGTTTTACAAAATCATACCTTAATCTTCCGCAATGCCTATCAAACAATTCTACACTGCACTCGCAAATGGATTTGTAAATTACTTTTTTGCCTAAAATGAATGGTAGGCTGCTCTTGAAAAAGTCGACCATCATGTCAAGCGCGCCAGGTTGTTCTTTTATAAGAAAATAAAATTCACTTTTTTCAATCAGCTGTTCTACTTGTGTTAATTTTGAAAGTTCAACCTCAAATACTTCTTTAGCAGTTTTTGTTATACTGTCAATAAGTATATTGATTTTTTCAAGAAACTGGTTGTAAATACCTTCGACTAATTGCCCCATCTTTTGATTTTCAACCTGTAAAAATGCCAAAAAGATTTTTTCTATTTGCTCTTGAAGGTAAGATTTTAATTGTTCGTTAAGCATTGAAGTGTTAGATGTGTTAAGCGTTTTAAAGTAATCTGTGATGTTTGATGTTAATTGAGGCAGTTGTTCTTTTTTTAGTGTTAAAATGTCTTCATCCAAAACATTAATTACCTGTTTTATCTTGTTTTCAAGAAAGTATATATACTCGTCTAACTCAAGTTTTTTAAGAGAGTCTTCAAATAACTTAATTTTTTCTTGCAATTTTGTTTGACTCATTGATAGGCCCGTTAAGCTGAGCTTAAAAAAATTCATTTGCGTATCAATGTATCGTATAAGGTTATTTATAATTGAGCGCCAAAATACACTTGATTGCTCTTCTTTAATAAAACTGTCTAGTTTGTTATAAAGCTTTTCTATATTTGATTGCTTTTGCTTTTCTTTGTTGGACTCTAGCTTAGCTTCTAGGGCAAGTTTGGCAGATATAGCTATAATATCAACTTTTTTTGAAACCAAGTTCTCTATTATTGAACGGTTGAATTCAATGATTTCTTTTAGCTCATTTGGCTTAAAATTATCGATTTTATTTAACAAAAAGAAAAATTTGTCTATATACTTTTGAGCATCTTTCAAAAATTCTATTTCTGATTGTGTTATAGGTGGGTCTGGGCTTAATACAAACAAGCTTGCATCTGCTTTTGGTAAAAATTGATAAGAAACATCGCTGTTGTGTTTATATGCTGAGCCAATACCCGGTGTGTCTACAATTCTTACAGAATTTTTTAAAAAATCAGCTGGGTAAAATATCTCAACATATTCCACATTTAATTTATTGTTTGGGTTGTACTTTTCTGTTACAAAAAAGCTAATCTCATTAAGTTCTATATTTTTGCATAAACCGCCTTTGAAACATACAACTGCTTTTTGTTCTCCATAGTTTATTATTGTAACAATAGAAGTTAGAGGTAATACAGATGATGGCAGTATGTCTTTGCCAAGCAAAGCATTTATAAGCGTTGATTTGCCTCGTTTGAACTGCCCTATAACAACTAAGTTAAACTGCTTGGATTGGATTTTATTTTCTATGACACTCAAGTGTGAAAAATCAAGCGGTAGAGCTTTTAATGCTTGAATTGAACTTAGAATTGACTGCTCGAGGTTAACCATAAACTATCCTCCCTTTTTAGTTAACTAACTAAAAAGTAGAGGTCATCAGCTCAAAAAAGAGCGCATAAAGGCTAACCTCATAGCCTGCTGCTATTATAAGGCAGCTTGCGACAAAAATCAAGCCAAAACAGCCAATACAAAGTTTAAAAATTTGGCGGAGAGGACAGGATTCGAACCTGCGGAAGGCTTAATGCCTTCAGCTGATTTCGAGTCAGCCGCCTTCAACCGCTCGGCCACCTCTCCAATTTTGGATTGTAAACAATTTGTTTTGAAAATCAATTATATTTTAGTATATTTTAGCTTTTAAAATATTTTCAGATTTTATAAAAACTTCACCATTAAAAACTGCAATAAGCTTATTATCTGATTCCCTAAAAACTTTAATTTCATATATACCTAATTTTCTTGTTTTGTTGAATTCTTTTGCTTTTGCAATAAGCACATCGCCATCTTTGGCAGCGTTTGCAAAATTAATATTGGCCGATATTGCAAGCGCGACATTGCCATATATATTTGAAGCGATAGCAAAAGTATAATCAGATAATGAAAAAATCACACCGCCATGGCAAACCCCTGCTGCATTTAGCATATCTTTTCTCACTGTCATTTTGGTACACACATAACCTGGCTTTGCCTCAACAACATCGATATTTAACCATTTGCTAACCTTGTCATTTTCTTTTAGAAACTCAACAACATCCATAATTGCTCCCTTTTTAAGAATTGCTTAACCTAAAATTAATTGGAATAACAATTTTAACATCTTTGTGAATATTTACAAGCGGTGCGATCTTTTTTATTGCATCTATAGCGCTTTTGTCCAATATTGAGTACCCAGAGCTTTTTACAATACTAATATTTTTGAGGCTTGAATCTTCCAGGATAAATGATACTACTACTGTGCCTTCGTAACCATTTCTTCTAGCTAAATATGGGTATGTTAAATGTTTTTCTATTAATTTTCTCAAAAAAGCATAATCTGCTTTTGAGATACTTTGCGTGGCATTTTGCGTTTGCACAATATCTTCACTTTTGCTTTCTACTGGCAAACTTTGTTTAGGACTTGCTTGATTTGCTACACTGATCTGGTTTATAGTATTTTTGGATATATCTAATTGATTGCTATCTTGCGTTTTAGCTTCACTTGTACTCATTTTTTGAGTTTGCAATTGTTCTTTCGCATTTTTTTGATTTACTTTCACAACAGGTTTATTTCTAGCAATATTAGGCAAAACTTTTTGATTTATTTTTACTTGAGCTTTTTTTTCAGGATGACTCAAATCAGTATAGCTTTTTTTAATATTATTAACTGAATTATGATTAACCCAATTATCATCAACCAACAAAACTACTTCTAAAGGTTTTTTGACACAGTAAACAACATTTAGAAGCTTAATGCAAAAGAAAAAAATCAATGCATTAATCAAAACAGATATAACAAAAGACGCTTCTTTAGCTTTTTTCAAGTAAAATGTTTCCATAGTTGAAACTAAATCTATCAAAAATATTTTTTCTAGTCAATAATTTATAACATTAATACAATATTTTTGAAAACATAATTATATTTAAAAAAATATATCTCTATATT
>JBFWJP010000125.1:0-4841 GCA_050253135.1 Desulfurella sp.
TCAAAAATTATAATGAATGGTCAATTGTATTATTATGTAATCTATATTATGGCAATATTTATTATTGCATTGTTTGTTTTTAAATTTAATTAAACCCATCAGCCTTTTTAAGTTCCCCAAAAAATTGGGGGCATATATTTATTTTATGAAATGCTATTGTCCTTATTGCTGGAAACCGATAGACAAAGACACAACACAATGTCCACATTGTAGACATAATTTAAGTGAATTCGAAAAGCTTTCTTATGAGGATAAATTGATTTTAGCACTCAAAAACCCTATAAGAGAATATAGGATGTTTTCAATTTACATGCTTGGGCAAATTGGAAGCACAAAAGCTATCAAATATTTGTGTGAACTTTCACAGTCAAGCGCTGACACCATTGAACTTTTATATATTGCAAAAACGCTTAAATACATAAATACTAAAGAATCGTTAAATTGCTTACATCAGCTAAGAGAAAAAAACAATACACTGCTTAATAATTTTATTAATAAATTGGAGGGTAAAGATGGAAATTGAAATTTTTGGTGTTGGCACTGTGTCTTTTAAGCATATCATACTAGATTTCAACGGCACATTAGCTGTCAGCGGTATGCTAAAAGAAGGTGTAAGAGAAATATTAGAAAAACTTTCTAAAGAATTTAATATTCATGTTGTAACAGGTGATACTTTTTCAAGCGCAAAAGAGCAATTAAAAGGCTTAGATGTTAAAACCATCATTGCGCCATTAATAAACCAATCAACATTTAAATTAAACTATGCTAAGTCTATTGGGCTTTCAAATTTAGTAGCCATAGGCAACGGTAAAAATGACTCATTGATGCTAAAATATGCCCGTCTTGGAATTTGCGTGATTGGTCAAGAAGGCGCAAATATTGAAGCAATCCAAAATAGCGATATAGTAGTAAGCGATATAATATCAGCACTTGAGCTATTTATTTATCCAAAAAGGCTCGTTGCAACGCTTAGGACTTGATGATTTTTCAACTAGTTCCGAAAGCTCATGTATACAAAGAGGGAATTGATTTCTTGATATATTGGAATTTTTTAAGAATACAAAGGAAGTTTTTTGAGCGTATATTCCTTCAAAACCATCAAATACTTTTGATGATACGATGTATATTTTAGACGAATCGGCATTTATTTGAGCTTGCCTTTCTCTCAAAGCATTCCTGAATATACGCGTTTTGTAAAGGGTGATTTGTGAGTACCTATCAATTAAAATCCCACTATTGTTATCAAATATAAAACTGTCTAAAACTTTCAAGCTGCTTTGTTTTGTTGCATAAATTACAAAGGAGTCTTTGCCAGCATACAGCAAAGACTCTGAAAGTTTTCCTTTTGAGTTTTCAATGTACACTTGAGAAAAATCTTGGTTTAATAAAGAATTATTGTAAATTTTAGCTTTTCTTATAGAAAATTTGCAATTTTCTAGATGTATGGCACTTGCATCATTTAATGATACTTCTGTGCTATCTAAGTATATAAATGAGTTTTTTGCAAACAATGCAGTTGAATTTACACCTTTTGTAATTCTTGAATGAAAAATATCAGCCTTAGAATTTTCAAGCGATATTTGGGCACTAAATATTTCAAAACCGTTGATACAAATATTACAATTTTCGATATCGATCACTGAACCCACAGCGTAAACTGCATACTCTTTATTGTAGGAAAACTTTGATTCTCTAATTATCAAACTGCTATTTATTAATTTTAGTCCTATATTTGCATTTTGAACAAAACAGTTTATTATTTTTACATTAGCATTTTGTGCAAAAAGGCCAATATTTGCCTTTTTAGATCTATAAAGCAATATTTTGCAATTTTCAAAAATTACTCTACAGCTAACACACGCAAAACCAACTTGAGATCTAACTAAAAAAATAGTATTTTGGATTTTCGTATCTTCTTTTAAAACTAAAGCTTTATCGATCCTAACTACTTTTAGCTTCACCATTGGTTTTTCAAAATACTTTTGCCTGCAAAAACAGATTTGCCTCCAAAAAACTCCTCTATACGCAGCAGTTGATTGTATTTTTCTACACGTTCCCCCCTTGCTGGTGCACCAGTTTTTATGTGACCCAATCCTAACCCCACAACGAGATCTGCTATAAAACTATCTGTTGTTTCTCCGCTTCTGTGAGACACAAAACAATCCCAATTATGTTGTCTTGCAAAATTTACCACATCTATAGTTTCAGAAAGCGTTCCGATTTGATTTAGTTTTATCAAAACGGCATTTGCAATGTCATCTAAAACGCCTTTTTTAACGATATTTAAGTTTGTTACAAATATATCATCACCCACAATTTCAATGTTTCTACCAAACCTGTCATTCAGCATTTTCCAATTATCCCAATCATACTCAGCAAGCCCGTCTTCTAGTAATACGACTGGATAGTTATTAACAATTTTTTCATAATAATCAATCATAGAAATTGAGTCTAACTCTAAATTTTGGGTTTTTAATATATATTTGCTGTCTTTGTAAAACTCACTCGAAGCCGGATCGATTGCAAAACCTACATCTTTACCAATACTTAAGCCAATATTTTCAACTGCCTTAGAAATTAAATCAAGCGGCTCTTCATTTGAACTCACAAGTGGCACAAAACCACCTTCGTCGCCTACGTTTACATTGTAGCGTTTTTCTTTAAGCAAACTTTTTAAGGATTGGTAAATCTCGCTTCCCCACTCGTAGCTTTCTTCAAAACTTTTGGCACCGTAGGGCACGATCATATATTCCTGAAAATCAGCACCCTGCCAATTGGCATGCACGCCACCATTTATGATATTCATAAAAGGCACTGGCAATAAATTGGCACCAACACCTCCAATGTAGCTAAAAAGTGGTAGGTTAGTATAAATACTAGCCGCTCTACACACAGCTAGCGATACACCAAGTATTGCATTTGCGCCTAAATTTGATTTATCTTCAGTTCCATCTAATGAGATTAAAAGTTCGTCAATTTCTCTTTGTTTTGTTGCATCCATGCCTATAATCTTTGGTGCGATGATAGAATTAACATTATTAACAGCCGTTTTCACACCTTTACCAAAAAAATGTTTTTTGTCATTATCGCGCAACTCAAATGCCTCTTTTGAACCTGTTGATGCACCAGAAGGCACACCTGCCCTCGCAAAAATACCATTTTCAAGTATGCAATCTACTTCAATAGTTGGGTTTGATCTTGAGTCTAAAATCTGCCTAGCTTTAACATTAGAAATCTTCATAACACTACTCCTTATAAAAAATTTTTTTAAATAAATCTTCAGCGTGAATTTTTGCTTGTGGCTTTGATTCTATAATCTTAAATGTCCTTGTACCATCGGGATTTCTTTGTGCCTTTAAAAACATTACATTATTAGAGTTTTCTTTGCTTACTATAAAAGCAAACTCCCAAAGGTGAGTAACGAAAAAAATTCTAATTTTCTTTTCAATTAAACCTTCTGTAATATATTTTGCTATTATCGAAGCCTCATGATCATTTGTTGAAGAAAATGATTCATTAAAAAGCACTAATGCGTTAGGTTTTAGATAATCCACAATATTATTTAAACGCTTTAGTTCTTCATCGAGTTTTCCGCTTTTTAGTGTTTTATCCTCCTCTCTTTTAAAATGCGTAAAAATACCGTTTGACAAACTATACTTAAAAAATTTGGCAGCTACAAACATACCACATTGACTAAAAAGACAGGCTTGTCCAATACTGCGTAAAAAAGTAGTTTTGCCACCCATATTTGCACCTGTAATTAAAATTAAATTTTTATCATTTATACAAAGACTGTTAGATACAACAGGACTTTTTTTAACTAAAGCTAAACTAGATTCGCTTAAGTCTTCAAAAGATAAAACCCTTTTATCTTGAGAGTAAATGACTGGAAAGCATAAACTTATACCTATCTTTTGAAGTTTGTCGTATAACTCAGTGCAAGCTATGTAAAATATTAACTCAACTTTTAGTTGGTTAAAAAAGTTCAATAAATAATAAACAGTATTTGCCAATACATTTGCGATTTTACCAAGAGCGTTATTCTTAAGTTCTGATAAAGCTCTAAAACCACTTTCATCGCGCTCTGGTATGTATATTGTATGCACATTCTTTGATTTAAGAATTGATTTGAAAAAACTCTGCTTTTCTCTTCTAGGGTATATTATTCTAAAAAATGAAGGTTTTGCAGACATATTAAGTTTTGAGGTTATTGAAATACCATCCTCAAACCTTAAATGTTTCAATATCGAGTTAACTCTATCCAAATATTCATCACTTAATGTGGCTTTTACACGGCTAAAAAACAACTGGAAACCTTCAGATTTAAAATTTGATTCACTATCAAGAATGATATTTTTAAGTTTTTTTAAAATATCAAAAAAATCTTCTAAAACCTGTCTTGAGCTATATACAATTGAGTCTGGGTGCTTTATAAAAATTCCAAATAGACTCTCTTTTTCTTTTTTTATAGCTTCTATTGAAAGCTTATGTATGGTTTTTACAGTTTCTTTATTGTTTATGCAATCTTTTAGTACGTTTTGTCTGTAAATAATTTCTTCTTTATCTTTTAAGCTTAAAAGTATACCTGTTTTAATAACTTTATATGTGAACTCATCTTTGTTGCTAGCCGCTTCAAAAATAACATTTAGCCCTAAATCGCTTACTAAATCTTCTAAATACTGGGGCAAACTTTCTTGATAATCGAATTTTTTTTCTTTAAACATCAAATAAGCTTGCATTTTTTATCCTTTGGTCAATATCTTTTTTTGTTAAGTTGTATTTTGAAACAATAGACATTGCATAAGCCAAACCATCTGGAGGTTTTCTTACAATCTTAAATG
>JBFWJP010000126.1:0-4828 GCA_050253135.1 Desulfurella sp.
TGTTGATTCAATACTTGTAGGTGACTCGTTAAGCATGGTAATGCAAGGCAACAATTCTACAATCCCTGTGAGTTTAGAAGAGATGATATATCATGGCAAGATCGTAAAAAAGGGTGTAAATAATGCTTTGTTGGTGGTAGATATGCCTTTTATGAGCTACCAGGCTTCAGTTGAGCAAGCCCTGTTAAGCGCCGGTAGATTAATGAAAGAAACGCTTTGTGATGCAGTAAAGCTTGAAGGTGGTCAAGAGTTTGCACAAACCGTTAACAAGTTGGTTACAAGCGGTATACCGGTTGTTGGTCATTTGGGTTTAACGCCTCAATCGATAAATATTTTTGGTTCATACGCTGTTAGGGCAAAGACCAAAGAGCAAGCAGAAAAACTCATACAAGACGCACTTATTTTAGAACAAGCTGGTGCATTTGCAATTGTTTTAGAAGCAATCCCATTGGGCCTTGCAAGAGAAATCACACAAAAACTCAAAATACCTACAATTGGTATAGGAGCAGGTATGCACTGTGATGGACAAGTGCTTGTATTTCACGATATGCTTGGTCTTTTTGATGATTTTAAGCCAAAGTTTGTAAAAAGGTACGCCCATTTAAAGCAAGATGCAATTAATGGCATCAAAGATTATATAAAAGAAGTAAAAAATGGTGAATTTCCCACGCTGGAGTATTCTTATGAGTGAAGTAATAACTTCAATTGATCAAATGAAAGAATTTTCTAAAAAGGCTATTTTATCCCAAAAAAGCATAGGTTTTGTCCCTACTATGGGCTATCTTCATGATGGTCATTTGTCTTTAATCAAAAGAGCGCGTAGTGAAAATGATTTTGTAGTGGTAAGTATTTTTGTGAACCCATTGCAATTTGCACCGAATGAAGATTTCAATACATACCCAAGAGATTTAGAAAAAGATAGGTTTTTGTGTGAGCAAAATGGCGTAGACCTAATATTTTACCCAGCCTTTGAGGAAATGTATCCTCAAAACTATCAAACATTTGTAGAAGTTTCTTATTTGAGCAAGCCACTTGAGGGTACATCAAGACCAACGCACTTTAAAGGTGTAACAACAGTTGTTTTAAAGTTATTTAATATTGTAAAGCCTACAAAAGCTTACTTTGGCAAAAAGGACGCTCAACAGCTAATTATTATAAAAAAGATGGTTGAGGATTTAAACTTAGATGTAGAGATTGTGCCTTGCGAAATTAAACGAGATATTGATGGTTTGGCTTTAAGCTCAAGGAATGTATATTTAAACGCCAAAGAACGCGCTCAAGCAATTTGTTTAAAAAAAGCGCTTGATAAGGCTAAAGAATTAATTGATGCAAAAAGTTTTGACTCTAAAACTATTATTCAAAACATGAAAGAAGTGATAAACTCTTACGATTTAGCACGCATTGATTATATCAGTATAAATTCTATCGATTGTTTGTCTGAGTTAAATGAGGTTGTTTTAGGTAAAACATTAATATCTTTGGCTGTATTTTTTGGCAAAACAAGACTTATAGATAACATGTGGATTTAGGAGGAGATATGCTTAGAAATATGCTTATTGGCAAAATTCATAGGGCTACTGTTACACAGGCAGATTTACACTACATAGGTAGCATTACCATAGATGAAGATTTAATGGAAGCTGCAAACATAAAAGAATATGAGTATGTGCATATATGGAATATTGATAATGGCGAGCGATTTCAAACCTACACAATAAAAGGCAAAAGGGGTTCTGGCGTTATTTGTTTAAACGGTGCAGCGGCGCGCAAAGTAGCAGTAGGTGACAAAATCATCATAGCCGCTTTTGGCTTATTTGACGACAAAGAAGCAGACGCTATTGTGCCAAAAGTGGTAATAGTTGATAAAGATAATAAAATTGTAGAAAAATACGAAGGCGTTTAAAGTTTTTATTATTTTTTGAATACTTTATATTTTATAAAAGTTAATAAATTTTAAATTAATAAAAGTATTATAAGTTAAATTTAGCATTTCATTAACATTTTCTTGACATTATTTTTATTTTTAATTAACATAAAACAAAATAGAGGTGAGAGGTATTTATGGATTTTTTTGTTGCAGTTTTGCCTATTTTAATAGTTTTGGTTGGGATGCTAGTTTTTAATCGCTCTGGAACTTTTGTATCTATTCTTGGTTGGCTATTTTGCGTAGTTGTTGCCGTTTATTATTTCAAAACACCACTTAGTGTGACAATGGGGGCAACACTAATGGGTATTATAAAAGCTTTGGGTATATCTTTAGCTGTAGTTTTTACAATGTTTTTAATCTTTTTAATGAACGAAACAAAGGCTTTATCAAAGATTATTGACTACATAAAAGGTATAACATCGAATAAAGAAGAACAAACTCTTTTTTTGGGTATGGGTTTTGGTAGTTTATCTACTGCGCTTGGTATGGTTACACCAGCTATGTTTCCTCCAATATTTAGACTGCTTGGGTTTAGCCCGGTAGCTGCGATTGCAATAAGCATACTTTGTTATGATCCGCTTACATCATTTGCGCTGTTTTCTATACCTATTACACTGCCTGCAAAGGTTGCTATGAGTTTTGGTATAAAACCACCTGGTATTGATAGCCTATCTAGTTTTGTATGGGATTATACATTTAAAATTACTGCCTTTTTACCATTTATTTCTATGTTATTCGCTTTTTTAATGCTGTATACAGTTGGGGGGGCACAAGCACTAAAAAAACATTGGGTTGCAGCTATGCTTTCTGGCTTAGTATTGTCCTTGACCGCTTTGTTTTTAGCTTACTCAAGGATAGCCCCAGTTGAAATTATAGGTATTTTATCTGGTCTTGCCACTATGTTTTTTGTTTATTTTTACTATAAAAATGGCTCAAATGCTACCAAAAATCAAACTTTTTTTCAAAAAGACCTGCTTATTGCATCATCTCCGTTTATTTTACTTATTTTGCTTTCATTTGTGGTAAATATGCATGCTGTTAGGCTCTATTTGAGTAACCTATTAAACCACTATGAAGTGATAACTGTTTTTGCTGACAAAAAAGAAGATTTAAACATCTTATCAAGCGTGTGGTTTTTGATAATGGTAGTTTCACTATTGTCAATTTTTATCTTAAAGCCTACGGCAAACCAGCTTAATAATATTGTTAAATTGTGGTTAAAAAGGATTTGGGGACCATTTTTAGCTTACTCGCTTTTTTTTAGTGTTGCATATATTATGGCGTGGTCTGGTATGGATGTTATAGGCGGAAAATTGCTACCAACGGCAAGTTTTGCACAAAACAATATGGATATTATTATCGCACAAAGCTTTGCGCATAGCTTTGGCTCGTTTTATCCATTAGTTGCACCATTTTTGGGTTTAATTGGCGCGTTTGTTGGTGGTAGCGCTACTGCGTCTAATGTTTTATTTGCAAAAATTCAATGGGAGGCTACAATATCAACTGTAGGGATAAATTCATTTATGTGGATTTATGCGGCCCATGCGGTAGGAGGTGGTATAGCATCAGCTATTACGCCATCAAAAATTACGAATGCAGCAGCTACAATCGGAGTTGGTGGCAAAGAAGAAGCTCAATTTATCAAGGCAACAATTTTGCCAGTACTTTTTATGTGTTTACTAGTTGGCATTTTGTCCATGATATTTATATATTTGTAAAACTAGGAGGTGAATTATGGCTTTAATGAACTTAAGTAGGTTTATATTAGAAGAACAAAGACGATTCAAAGAAGCAACAGGTGATTTTACAATTATTTTAGAACAGATTGCATTTGCTTCAAAAATTATAGCAAGGGAGGTAAACAAAGCAGGTCTAGTAAATATTTTAGGCAGTCTTGAGACGCAAAATATTTTTGGTGAAACTCAACAAAAACTCGATGTATTTGCCAACCAAAAAATGATTGAGGCTTTGGAGCATATAGGTAAAGTATGCGTGATGGCTTCTGAAGAAATTGAAACGGCTATAGAAATACCCAGCAAGTATCAAAAAGGCAAATATGTTGTGGTATTCGATCCTTTAGATGGATCTTCTAATATAGATGTAAATGTTAGCATTGGTACAATTTTTGGTATTTTTAGAAAAAAAGAAGAAGAGTGTTCGCTTGTTGATAATTTATTGCAAAAAGGAAGAGACTTGATTGCTGCTGGCTATGTTGTGTATGGCTCTTCTACTATGTTTGTGTACTGTGCGGGTGGTAGCGTGAATGGTTTTACGCTAGATCCTAGCGTAGGTGAGTTTTTGTTATCAAACCCAGATATCAAAATTCCTCAAAAAGGGAATATTTACAGTGTAAATGAAGCAAATTCAAACAAGTGGAACAAAAAGATACGAGAATATATTGAAGCTTTGAAAAATGAAGGATATACATCGCGCTACATTGGTTCACTTGTGTCAGATTTTCATAGAAATCTACTAAAAGGCGGTGTATTTTTATATCCAGCAGACGAAAAGAACAAAAAAGGAAAACTAAGATTATTATACGAAGCCTTTCCTCTATCTTACATAGTTGAACATGCTGGTGGTGCATCTTGCGATGGAGCAGTTGATATATTGGATAAAACTCCACAAATACTTCATGATAGGACGCCGCTCATTATAGGTTCAAAGTATGAAGTTGAGTTATTTAAGAAATTTATGGCTTCGTAGATTTAGAGTTAACGTATTGCTCAAATAATTGTAAGTTTTCTATTGTATCTATGCCAATAAATTGCTTAGGGGATACTAGTACGCCAATTTTTATTGAATGCTCTAGGGCTCTTAATTGTTCTAATTTTTCGGCTTGCTCTAAAGCAGTAGGTTTTTGGTTGTGTAAAAAAAGTAGTGTATTTTTATCGTAAATAT
>JBFWJP010000127.1:0-4828 GCA_050253135.1 Desulfurella sp.
TGCCTGCTTAATGTTTTTTGCGTTTAAAGAGCCACCCAGTATAATGGGTTTTTTTGTTTGCAAATTGATAAGTGCGGTTTTGTGCCAGTTATCAATAAGTTTTGATTCTTCTTTATTTTGAGCACAAATAAAAAGATAGTCTACAATTTCATCCAATTGTTTGGCTCTATCTATAGAATCTGCGAAATTTACATTAACAGGCGCAATAAATTGAACTTGTTTGAATTGTTTTTTAATATCGTATACTTTATCGATTGGTAAATTTGGATCGTGAAGTTGAAGTATGATTTTGTCATTAAAATTATCAATTAAGTTTTTTATACTGTCAAATTTAAATATTCGCGTTATAAAAATTTTTTCTACGCTGTTGTTTAATTGTTTTACTATTGTATCCAATTCTTCTTTTTTAATATTATCTACCTCTATCCCAACACCATCTATGTTCATATGTGTCAATACTTCAACTTCACTTATTTTCAAATCTGCTATATAAACTTTTGGGAAAGCCATTTTAAACCTATTTACCTACTACATTGCTGCTTGAATTTTCTGCTTTACCGATTCATCGCTTTCATCTAAAGCTCGCTTTAGTAGGTTTGAATCTTTTTGAGCAAACTCTTGTGGTAAAGCACTAGAAACGCTCATTCTAAGCTTTAAAAAGGCTTTTAAAGTTTCTTTATCCAAACTTGATGCCAGCTTTAAGTTTACTTTGCAAAGCTTTACGTATTGATCATCCGTTGCATTTTTTGCAACCTCGATAATGAGATTCTTTAAGTTATTAAATTTTTCTTCATCTGGTAGAGACAGTAGTGTTTCAAATACGCTTTTCATAGTATTTTCCAATTCTTGAGCGTTTTGATTGATAATTTTAGTAACATCCAATGTTTCCATACTAAACCTCCTTTTAAAGTAGTTTTCTTGCAGCTTTTGAGATTCCTTCTGCTGTTGAAGGGTGTTGATTTGCGTATTCTGCTACATCTTTTAATTTTGCTCCCTGTTGTATTAAAACCCCAAGTTCACCTATCAATGTACTGGCATCTTCACCTATAATCCATGCACCTATTAATTTTAGTGATTTTGCATCGTAAAATTGCCTTATTTCACCTTTTGCTTCTGTTAATATTTGAGCTTTTGCATCAAATGACAAATCAAAACTAGTCTCTATAATATCAATTCCCATTGCCTTTGCTTGAGCTGGTAAAATACCTACAAAAGCGGCTTCTGGAAATGTAAATACAGAATTGGGCACGCATGAATAATCCATATAATCAATAGGTGTGTTGTTAGCTAAAATGTTATTTGCAGCTACTAGTGATTGTCTTGTAGCTGAGTGGAATAGCATTGATTTGCCATTGATATCACCACTTGAATAAATATGTTTGATATTTGTTTGCATACTAGCAGAAGATGAAATGCCTTTTTTGGTTATCTCTAAACCTAATTTATCTGCGCCTTCTGGAATAACAGGTACTCTACCAAATGCCATCATTACTAAATCGGCAGTTGCTTGCATTTGCTGGCCGTTTTGTTCATAAAAAACAGTGTAATCGTTTGTATTTTTTTGTATTTTAATAAGTTTTGTGCCAAGTTTTATATCTATGTTTGGATCAAACATACTGTAGAGCTTTTTGGCAAATGTTTCATCCATTTCTGTTAACACCCTATTGCTTCTTTGGATTACCGTAACTTTTGAGCCTAGTTCATTCAATATCGTTGCAGTCTCTAAACTAATGTAGCCTGCTCCAAGTATTATGATTGATTTTGGTAGATAATCAATTGGTGGGTTAAGTTTATATATGTCTGTGCTTGTTATGCAATACTGACTGCCCTCTATAGGCAAAACAAATGGTTTTGCACCACTTGCTATAATGATAGAATCTGCAAAAAAAGTTCTTTCGTCTGTATCCGTAAAAACTTTCACTCTATGCTCATCTATGAAACTAGCTGTGCCTTTTATAAGAGCAAGGTTTGGCTCTGCTTCTTTTAACTCCTGAGCATGTTGGGAGTATCGTAAATTTTGCACACTATTTTTGTACTCAATAATTTTTTTATAATCACATGTAAGATCTTTTGCGAAAATCCCAAATTTGTGAGATTTTTTAAAATACCTGTAGAATGAAGCTGCCTGTCTTATTGATTTTGAAGGTACACATCCTTCTGCGAGGCAGTTTCCGCTCATTACGCCTTTTTCGTCAACCATGATAACCTTTTTACCTGCTTTTGCAAGCCTGAATGCACCTGGGTACGCACCAGCACCTGCACCGATCGTTAATACATCTACCTTTTCTTCCATTTGAAAACCTCCTATAAAAACTAACTTGTTGCTTTACGAGAAAGTTTAAATGCCAAAATAAGCAATACTATACCCCATAAGCTGGAAAACAGATAAATCCTATCTAAAGGTAATAAATTTTGAAGTGGTCCTAAACCAAAAGAACCGATGCCTTCACCTACCATTAATGCAGCAACCATAAGTCCAGCTACTTGTGTTTGTTGTTGTGGATAATCAATTAGTCCATAAGACATTGAAAATGGGTAATATACGCTACAAGCAGCACCTGCAAGTGAAAAAGCTAAAACCAAAGACCATGCGTTATTTAAAGTGGGTAATACTAAAAAACACAGACCTATAGAAATCGCACTTGCTAAATAAAAATATCTGTGAGGGATTAATTTTTCTGGTATTAAGGCAATTAAGAACCTAAATACTGTCATTGAAGCCCAAAATAAAGATAGGGATAGTATTCCATAGTAAGCTTGTTGCGCTTTGTCAACGCTTACATAAACATTGGCCCAACTACCAAAACTGCCTTCACATATTGCATAAATTAAAACAGCAAAAATGAATGGTAGCATATTTGATTTTAATTGGAGTTTTTGATTGCTTTTATTTTGAGCTTGAGGCAAAGGCATAAAAAAAATTAAAACAAAGCCTACAAGTAGTAATATTGACCATAATCCCCATGAAAATAAGGATTGCGCAAATCCAAAAATAATTGGAGAAATCGCTGTTGCGCCACCAATTAAAGCATTTAAAATTGTAACGGCTTTAGTTTCTAATGAAGGAAATAAAAAAGCCGCATAGTGATTTATTGCAGCTAGTGTAAGGCCAAAGCCGATACCATAAAATAATGTTTCAAATAAGAAGAAGGTATATACTAAAGGTGAGTAAATAAACGAAGCAATGCTGAGCAAAAGCATAGCAGATATATTGAACAAAATGCCTATTCTAAAAATACCACTGCTTTTAAAACGATTTTGTAAGAATCCAGCGCTTAAAGCACTAAAAATAGCTCCAATAATTTCTGGAAAATACAATAAACCATAGACGCTACTATTGAAATTATATGGAGGCTCCGTTAAAATTTTACCCAGAGATGGTAAAAATACAAATGCAGCACCTACAAGTATACCAGCACCATAAACAGCAAATATGATCATTTTTTTTCTTATGAATTGTTCTTTTATCATGAAAGAGTTATCCTCCGTGCTTAAAGCTAGGATAAAGCAACATGCCACCATCAACTGGTATCGTGATACCTGTAATATAACTAGCTAAGTCACTTGCCAAAAATGCTACTACACTGGCTATTTCTTCGGAATTACCGACGCGCCCCATAGCAATTTTATTTTCTAAATCAGTTAATCCTGTTGGATCTTTCCATACTTGTTTATTAATTGGAGTAGCAATGGCGCCTGGAGCAATGCTTATTACTCGTATATTATCATTTGCAACTTCTTGGGCTAAAGTTTTTGTAAACATTGATAAAGCGCTTTTAGAACAGTTGTAGGCACTATAGCCTGACCACGGTATGATCTCGTGAACAGATGTAATTTGTATAATCACACCGCTTTTTTGGGGAATCATTCTTTTTAGTGCTTCTTTTGCGCAGTAATAAGGTCCCAATAGGTTTATTTTTATAACCTCTTCCCATTCTTTAGGATCACTGTCTACGCAATATATTCTTTTTCCATCTATCCCAGCGTTATTTACTAGTATATCAAGACCACCCATCTTTTCATCCATATCTTTAAAAAGCATTTCAACCTGAGTTATATCAGAAACATCAGCTTGGAAAATTTCTACCTTGGTTTGTTCTTTTAGGATCTCATTTGCAACATCTTGAGCTTCTTTTGCTTCTTTATTGTAGTGAATCGCCACTTGCGCCCCAGCCTTTGCAAGGTATTTTGCAATTTGCGCACCCAAACCTGAGCTTGAACCAGTAACTAGAGCTCTTTTATTTGATAAATCAATAGGAATCATATCAGTCTCCTGTTATAGTTATTTTAAAATCTTCATTTTGCCATTCGTCTAAATCATCATAGTAAAAAGTAAATTCTATAGTTTCCTTTGGTTGTAAGTGTGAAACATTTAAATATCCAATATGTGCAAGACCCCAATCTTGTGTTTTTGTATTTTGTACATTTTGCCAATTATTTATTCCCCAATGAATTGTGGTTTTTTTGTAAAAAAAGAAATATATATCTTTACCTTGAGGCAAATATTTAAAACGTTGACGTAAACTCCAAATATAATACGGGAGTTGTGGTTTTTTTGATTTGTAGCGTTTAAATGTATTGGCAGGCCTATCTACAGGATAACCCTTCATTGAACTTAGACACAATTTTATAAATTCTGCATGTGCCCAAACAAGTGGCATTGCAGACCCGCTGGGCTTGCCAGGGTGGAGTTTTTTGTCTTCAATAGGCTTGCTATCCCATACTTGCTCTGGCAGCAAACCTCCTTTTCCGCACATATTTACCATGGGTTGTATGTATTTTGTAGGGTCTTTGGCATCTATTAAGGCTAAATGTCATCTTTCTCCTG
>JBFWJP010000128.1:0-4821 GCA_050253135.1 Desulfurella sp.
AGCAAAAAAAGAGGCAAAAGAAGTTTATAGTTTAGGCATAAAATCAGTTATATTATTTGGTATACCAAGCAAAAAGGATGAGTTAGGCACTTGCGCATATGATGAAAATGGCATAATTGTACAAGCTATAAGAGAGATTAAAGATTATGTACCAAACCTTGTTGTAGCTGTAGATGCATGTTTTTGCGAGTATACAAGTCATGGTCATTGTGGTATAATTGATAAAAATGGGTATTTGCTTAATGATGAAACGCTTGAGCTTTTAAAAAAAGAAGCTTACGTGTATGCGAAAGTAGGAGCTGATATAATTGCACCATCTGGTATGATAGATGGTATGGTTAGTGCAATAAGAAGTGCACTTGATGAAAACAACTTTAAAGACACCATAATAATGGCATATTCAGCAAAATACGCATCTAATTTTTATGGCCCATTTAGGGAAGCAGCAGAATCTACACCTGCATTTGGAGATAGAAAATCTTACCAGATGGATTATGCGAACGCAAATGAAGCATTGAAAGAAATCGAGCTTGATATTGAAGAAGGTGCAGATATTATTATGGTTAAACCTGCTTTGAGTTACTTAGATATCATAAAAATGGCAAAAGAGCACTACCCATACATACCGCTTGCGGGCTATAGCGTTAGCGGAGAGTACTCAATGATTAAAGCGGCTTCACAGTTAGGTTGGGTGGATGAGCAAAAAATCGTTGACGAAGTACTTACATCAATAAAAAGAGCGGGATGTGATATTATAATTACATATTTTGCTAAAGATTGGGTAAAAAACAATAGTTATTAAAAATAAAACAAAATATTTTATGGGAGGTTCTTAATGAAGCTTTATAAAAAGTTATCTCTATTACTTGTATTTTTGGTATTTTTAAGCGTTAATGCGTACGCTCAAAACATTGCACTACCGAGTTTTACACCTATTGCGGAAAAAGTTTTGCCAGCTGTGGTTAATATCAGTACTACCCAAGTGGTTAAAGGCAGTGTAAATCCGTTTGGAGAAATGTTTTCTAACTCACCTTTTAGTGATTTCTTTAAGCATTTTTTTCAGGGTTATACTCAAAACTATAAGGCTCACTTTTTAGGCTCTGGTTTTATTATTTCAAGTAATGGTTATATTTTAACTAACTATCATGTTGTGAAACAAGCTACAGACATTAATGTAACTTTAAACACGAATGAAATTTACAAAGCTAAAATTGTGGGTTATGACCCAGAAGTTGATATTGCTCTTTTAAAGATTAACCCCAAAAGACCTCTACCTACCTTGCAACTTGGGAATTCAAACAAAATGGAAATAGGTCAGTGGGTTTTGGCTGTTGGAAACCCATTTGGACTAAGTGGTACAGTAACTTCTGGTATAATTAGCGCAAAAGGTAGAGTGATTGGCGAAGGACCATTTGACCATTTTATACAAACAGATGCTGCAATTAACCCAGGTAATTCTGGTGGGCCGCTTGTTAATATGGATGGTCAGGTAATAGGTATGAATACAGCTATCATTGCTTCAGGTCAAGGTATTGGTTTTGCTATACCATCAGATACTATAAAAGACGAGTTGCCATACCTTATGAAAGGTGAAGTGCCAAAAAGGGGATGGTTGGGCGTAGGTATACAATTGCTAACACCAGAAGTAGCAGATTTATTGAAATTAAAAAGCTTAAATGGTGCTGTTGTAAATGAAGTATTTAAAAATTCACCAGCTGCAAAAGCGGGCATAGAGCCAGGTGATGTTATAGTATCAATGAATGGCAAAAGTATTTATGCACCAGATTTGCCATACGATATAGCTTTCACAAAACCAGGCGCAAAGGTAGTTCTTGGGATTATAAGAAATGGAAAAGAAATTACTAAAACAGTTATACTGGGAGAGCGACCACAAAAAGAAAATCAACAACAATTAGAAACAACACAACCCTCAACGCAAAGTAGCTCTTTTAATACACCATACGGTTTTAGCGTTGCTCCTAATAATCCTAATTTAGCTAAAATTTATAATTTAAAAGAACACACAGGTGTTGTTATAACATCTGTCAACCCAAATTCATTTGCGGCTCTTGCTGGTATAAAACCAGGCGATGTAGTAGTTAAACTCGATAATGAAAATGTGTACTCTATAGATCAATTTAAAAATATACTTAAGCAAAAGTCTAATGAAAACGTTATAAGTATGCTATTAAAGCGTGGCGAATCAACACTATTTGTAACTATTCAAAAAAGCTAAACAATTTTACAAGGGGTTTTAAGCCCCTTGTTTCTCTCTATTTTTTGGAGGTAGTTTGTGGAAGTTAACGATAAAGTTGAAAACATAAGTGGCCAAAGTGTAGATAACGTTATTAATTTAGACGAGTTTAAAGGAAAGAAAAATATTGTTTTATATTTTTACCCAAAAGATAACACACCTGGGTGCACTAAAGAAGCAATGGATTTTAATGCAAACTTAAGCGCATTTGAAGCCCTAGATACGCTTGTTATTGGTGTAAGTATAGATTCTATTAATTCACACAAAAAATTTATAGAAAATTATGAGTTAAAATTTCCTTTAATTAGCGATGTTGATAAACGTTTAGTATCTTATTTTGATGTTGTAAAGGCAGATAGCAAAAGAGGATCGGCTAAGCGAACCACATTTTTAATAGACAAAAACTTTACGGTACGTTATGTCTGGCGCAATGTTAAAGTTGCAAATCATGTCCAAGAGGTGCTTAATAAAATCAAAGAGTTAAAATTATAAATCAATAATTAGTGCTTCTTCATTGCAATCAGGAAAAAGTGGACATTTTATACAATCTTCCCATATCTTTTTAAGTGGTAAATCCTTTTTGTCGATGAGTACAAATCCCATTTTTTTAAAAAACTCAACTTGCGTGGTTAGAGCAAATACTCTTGTTATACCAAGTGCTTTTGCTTCTTCTAATTCTTTATCTATTAGTTTTCTGCCAAGACCTTGCTTTTGATAATTTTCATCAATTGTGATTGTGCGGATTTCAGCTAAGTTTGGGTAAAAGATACGTAAACTGCTTGTTGCTATTACTTTTGAGCCGTCTTTTGCAATATAAAATTCTCTTATACGCTCTGCTATCTCTTCAATGGGTCTTGGCAAAACTACCTGAGTTTTGACAAAATTATCAATGAGTGTTTTCATTTGTTCGCAATCTAAAATTGTCGGTTTTACGATTTCTATCATAGTCTTACCTTGAGAGCTTCAGCGTGTGCAAATAAACCTTCATATTCAGCAAATTTAATAGCGTATGGTGCATCTTTTTGGAAAGCTTGTTGGCTATAATGAATGATACTGCTTTTTTTCAAAAATGTTTCTGCTGATAACACGCTTGCAAATCGGGCTGTTTGGGATGTTGGTAAAGTGTGGTTTGGTCCAGCTACATAATCGCCTAATGTTTCGCATGAGTACTCACCAATAAATATTGCACCTGCATTTTTAAATGAACTCATGAAGGTATAAGGTTCATCCACTTGGAGTTCTAAGTGTTCTGGTGCAACCTCATCGATTATCTTTCCAGCAAGTTCCCTTGTAGTTAGGATAAATAGAGCATTTTTGCTGGACTTTGAAGTTATTTCACTGCGTTTGGTGGTTTGTGCGAGTTCAAAAAACTTGTCGCTAATTTTATTTATGCACTCTTTGTTAAAACCTACATAGTAAACCTTTGCGTTTAAGTCGTGTTCTGCTTGAGATAACAAATCATAAGCAGCGTATAATTTTTCACAATTATCGGAGACTACCATAACTTCGGATGGACCGGCAATGGAATCTATGCCAACATCACCATAAACTAATTTTTTTGCAAGAGCTACATATATATTTCCAGGGCCTGCTATAACATCTACTTTTGGTATACTTTGGGTACCATAGGCAAGTGCAGCAACTGCTTGAGCTCCGCCCACTTTGAATACATTTTTAATATTGTATAGTTTAGCAATATACAACAGCAGTGGATTTATATAACCGTTTTGAGTTGGCGTGCATATATATATTTCATCTACACCTGCAACATATGCAGGAATTATTGTCATAAGGGCTGTAGATGGATAAAAAGCCTTGCCCCCAGGTATATATAAACCAGCTTTCCTAACACTTGTTACTCTTGTGCCTAAAATTGCACCATTTTGCTCGATAATGCAACTTTTTGGCAAAAAAGCTCTATGAAAGTTTTCTATTTTTTCTTTGGCATAGAAAATAGTTTCTTTTTGTTCAGATGTTACTTGATTTAGTGCTTGTTCGAATTCTTCATTGCTCACTTTTATATTGTCGTTGTTTGCTTTAAAATTATCAAACTTGCTACAGTATTCAAATAAGGCTTCATCTTTTTTTTCTTTAATATCTTTTATAATTTTTCTAACAATATTTTCTTCTTCATCGTACTGATTTTTTTCTAAGTACAATTTTAATTTTTCCAAATCGTTATATGTTTTTACTTCTAAATAATTCATTTTTTCTCCTATATGTATTTTAAAATGTTATAAGCAACTTCTTTTTTACTCATAAGTGGTAAATGTATTATTTTTCCATCTCTAAAAATTATTGTTACTTCGTTGTTTGGACTCCCAAAACCAATATCCTTTCTTGAAACATCATTCAACACAATAAACTCCAAACCTTTTTTTTCTATTTTTAGAGTTGCATTTTCTATGAGGTCATTTGTTTCTGCAGCAAAACCAATGAGTTTAATGTATGGATACTTTTCTGTTATGCTTTTTGATATATCTGGGTTTTGTTCGAGTTCTAAAATCAACGTATCTTTGTTTTGTCTTTTAATCTTTTGATTGCGTGGTTGTTTAGGTTTGAAATCA
>JBFWJP010000129.1:0-4758 GCA_050253135.1 Desulfurella sp.
AAACCACATAAAAAAACTATTTAATACTGAATCAGCAATATTTATTACAGATGAAAACAACAGATTAAAATTAGGGGCAAAAACTAAAAATTTTGATATTAACTCTGAATCAAAAGGCATAGCAAACTGGTGTTTTATCAATAAGAAAAATGCAGGCTTTGGTACAGAAACTATAGCCAATGCAAGTGCACTCTATATACCTATGCTTACAACAAATGCAGTATTTGGGGTAATAGCGATAGAATTAAAACAGATAAACAAACATTTAACAATTGATGAAAGAGTTATGATAGATGCCATATCGCACCTTGGGGCAATAGCTCTTGAAAGGTTAAAGCTAATGCGCTGTAGCTAAGCTTGTAGTTTGCGTTTACTATTTTACAATCTTCATATCACAGACTTTGAATTTTGTTTGTAATTTTATTTAATAGTTGCAAAGGTAAATTTATACCAAAATTTTGATCTGAATATTCACAACTAACTAAATCTATTGCATTAGCAAAATACATTATTACAACATCCCGGAGCGATTTAACTGTATCGAATTTTTCAAGGATATCATTTATATCAATTTCCGTTTGTTTGTGCAGCCAGTTAATATTAATTATGCTATCATCAGGAAGCAAATCTTTTAAAGTATACAAATTAGCTTTTACAAATATTTTTGTTTTGTTTTTTGGTAAAAGTTTATATAGGTGTTTTTCATCAAGGATATTTTGCAAACCTTCTTTAATTAATTGCTTTAAAGTAATTTGATGAAATCTATCATCAGCAATGCGCATTGCGAAGTTACTTGTGTTGAAATCGTGATAAGTAACATTTACCTTTGTGTTTAAAAATAAATCGGATAATGTGTTAAATTCATTTTTTAAAATAATAAGTTTTTTATCTGCAACTAAAAATTCTAATTGTTTATCAAAGCTTAAAATGGTTATTTTTTGATTGTTTCTGATGGATCTAAAAAACCTATAAAGCTCTATTTCTTTATTTTCACTTTTTTCAGTTGTTTCTTTAAGTTGTTTTTCTGAGAAAGTTTTAATTTTATTTTCGTTTAGAATTTCTGAAAGTGTTTCGTGTATAGTAGGTATATTTATTACAAAAATATCTTTGTATCGCTTTTGGAGTTTGTCTTTAGGGGTTTTTAGTAAAAAAATTAACATTTTGTGGCTATTTTCCATTGCAAAATCTGCAATTGCTTCGCACAGTTTCACTTTAGTTAGTACTCCATAATTTTTACCTATAACAATAGCCCTATAGGTGAGTGTTTTATCTTTGTTAAGTAATAGTTTTATGTCAAAGCTCTCTTCTACATCAAATTTGGTTTCAAATATAGCCTTTAAGTATTGTTTTAATGGTGTATTTTCTATAAAAAACAAAGCTTTGTCCACTTCTATCACCACATTTTTTAAATAATATATCAAATATTATATATATGTCAATGTTATAAAACTAAGTTTGAGTAGATATTATACAAGCGCCAATTGCTCCAGTAAAGCTTGATAATTCATGCGTTAAGACAGGTATATTAATTTGATTTTCTAAGGCTTTCAAAACGCCTATATTTTTAGCTACACCGCCTGTTAAAACAACCTTTGGCTTACCACCAGCTCTTTTATACATACTTGCAATGCGTTTTGCAATAGACTCGCAAAGACCTGCTATGATATTAGTTCTGTCTTCTGACTTTGCAACCAATGAAATTACTTCTGATTCTGCAAACACAGTACATATACTGCTTATATTGGCAGGTTTTTTGGATTGTAGAGCAAGAGCACCAAATTCTCCAATATCACACATTAATGCTTTTGCCATTACATCCAAAAATCTACCGGTGCCTGCAGCACATTTGTCATTCATAACAAAATTCACTACATTTCCGCTACTATTTACAACTATTACTTTACTATCCTGTCCTCCAATATCTATAATTGTACTAACATCATTAATTAAAAAATGCACACCTTTAGCATGACAAATAATTTCGGAAACGGCCTTTTTAGCGAAATCTATACTTTCTCTACCATATCCACAAGAAACTATGTTTTTTATGTCAGTTTCTTTTAAATTGTTTCTTTCTAAAATCTCTCTGTATATATTTGTGGCAACTTGTTTTGAACTGTATCCTACATTTGCAATTATTTTATCAATTATATTTTTGCTTGAGTCCATAAGCACAATTTTTGCAGTAGTTGAACCAATATCAATGCCAATAAACATTTTCAACTCCTTATTTGTGCTATAACTTCCATAAAAGAATTTATACGATTTTCTACTTGAGCTTCTGAAAACTTCCTATCATCTGTCATATCTGCTTCAATAATCAGCGTAGGAATACTTCTTTTTTCTTGTATAATGCGCACAATATCGTATTGGCCAAAAGAATACGGTTTGCAACTGCGATTTGAGTGCAAAACTACACCATCAATTGAATATTTATCTATAAGTTTGATTACAGACTCTGCCATTTTATCAGTTCCAATATTTAAATAAACACGAGCGTATGCTTCACCCATAGTTTCTAAAAATTTATCTTCATTAACATAATCTACTACACCACACCAGCTTTGTGTATACGTATCTGCAACAAGCGCCCCATTGTGTTTAGCAAATGTATTTGAAAGCCATCTCATTCTATACCAAATTGGTAAATTATCCCACAAAAGCCTATATTTTTCATTTTTTATAGCCGGAACCTTGTGTTTTATACGCTCTTTTAATTCCTTTAATAAAGTTTCGTAGTAATCAACAACTACCTTTTTTCCCCTTAATGTCACAATCAATGCCAAATGGATGAAAGCATCAAACGCAGTTAAAGGACTAGGTTTTTCTATTGCGCAATCAAGTACTGCCTGCCAGATTTTCATTGCTTTAATTGATAGTTTACCAACTTCTTGCATTTTGTCATAATCGAATTTTTTCTTTGTAACTTGCTCCAAAAATGTTATGTAATCTTTGGTTTGAGCTTTTAAATACTTTTTTGCTGATTCATCTAAATCTACATGACAAAATGGTGTGTCGTATATAAAAAGCGGTGCTTTAAACTTCCTCGCTTGGATTTCATACCATTTTTGTACTGTTGTACATATATTATTGCAGCAAATTAACATATCAGGTTTTGGCAAACCACCTATAGGACTTTGGCGTGTAATAGATGAAGTTATGTCTACTTTTGCATAAGAACATACATCGCTAGAGTAACCTAACCCTTCTGCGTATTCAGACAATTTAGCACCTATTTTTGATGCTCCAATCATAGCTCCGTGGTTTTCAGGATATACTGGGATAATACCCATTGCAATAAGAGGCTCCACAGGTCCACCACTTGTAATCCATGCTATCTTTTTTCCAAAATATTTTGCATATTTTGCACTTAAATAGTATTTTTTCATAATTTTTTTCATTTTATCTACCGATTTTATTTTATTCTCCATTTTAATCACCTATCATTTCAATAAAAGTTTCAAGCCTTGTTTTTATTTGCTCGTCAAAGATATTTTGGTTTTCAATTTCTATCAAGATACTTGGAATACCTATTTTTTCTAACAAATTTTTTTGATCTGGATAGTCAAATGAGTGTGGTTCACAAAACTTAATAAATAAAAATATTACTCCATTAATGTTATGATTTTCAACTATTTTTTTGAGATAATCAAGTCTGTACGAATAATCTATATATTTAGTAGGACAAATTGGTCTTTTAATAAATCTATCAACTAAAGCATTAATAGGCTTTATATTTTGATCAACTAATTGGTCAAAAAATCTTGTACCACTACATAAATCATCCCATACAATTGAAACATTTTTGTTTTCTATTGTAGTAAATATTTCAGGGTGTGTGCATACACTTCCTGAGATAATAAGTCGTTTTGTTTTAGTACTAGGTGTAAGCAAAATACTTTTAATAATTTCTGAACTTATATCAATAAATTCAATGGGATCCATAATAAAAGAAGCTTTAACAATTTTTGATAAATCAGTGTAACTTATAGAAAAGGGAGAGTTTGATTTAATAGTATATAAGCTGTACAAATTTTGTCTTAGAGTATTGTAGATTTTTATAGATTCACTTAGGTTATCATCGTTTATTTTGGTATTTTGCTCTTTTTCTAGTCTAGTTTTAAAATCCTCTAAAATATCAATAAAGTATTCTTTTGATGAATTAGTATCAAATTTTATAGGTAAAATTAAATCAAAGTGTTTAAAACTAAGGTTTATCCTAAAAATATCTGATAATCTTTGCATAGAATCACATGTATGTAAAAATAAAAAAGCATCTAAAAAATTGAGCTTTTCTGATAAACTATCCTCTAGAAGCGTTCTAACTATAGCACATGCGTAAGATTGCAAATGTATGTCAGATAGCGATATGTTGTTAGATAGACCTATGATTCTTGCAGGATGAAACCCACTGGCATATATAAGCTCGATCGGTGCGTATGTGCAACTATAGCCCATAATTTTTTTTGATTTTGATAATTGACTTAAATATTCATATGGGTTTCCCACAACAAAATCAATTTTTTCCATGATTTTTTTCATTTTCTTTTTCCTCTAGTAATTTATAATCTATTTTGCCCATTTTAGTACGTGGCAATTGAGTAAACTCAATTTCATAGGGTATACTCCATACATTTAAGTGTTTTTTACATAACTCTATTAAATCTTTTTTAATATCTTCTTCATTTTCTACAGGACGCTTAAGTTCAACAAAGGCTTTAATTCTATGCATCTTATAAGGATCGTTCATCCCAATTG
>JBFWJP010000130.1:0-4751 GCA_050253135.1 Desulfurella sp.
CCATAGATACATACAAGCCTAATTCTGTGCCATTTATATCAATATTAAATCTACCAAAAAAATCCTTTTTTTCGATTTTGTCTGTAGTTTGAGCTTTTGTAAATTTAATAAGACAATCTATGTTTAAAGCTTTTTTAATAGTTTCTTCTAAAGCAATTGATTCTTTTGTGAAGAAAATCTCCACATTGTCTTTGGTGCTTTTTGTTGGATCAAACATGAATGGTGCCTCCTAGCCAGTTAGTTTAGTTATTTTTATAGCTTTTTTAGTCTTTATTTTGCCCAATTTTCCTTCTAGTTTTTTTACACCATTGCAGTAAACTAAAGCCGGTTCATTTGTGCTTTTTTGCAAGATGTATATGTCGTTTGGCTTTAGGTTTAAAAAACTTTCGATATCCATTTTAAATTCGCCCAAGTATGCTTCGATTCTAATTAAAACATTGTCAAGAATCTGCAGTATATCTACCACCCTGTTTGTGTGTTCTTTTCTTGAAATAGAAAGCATATCATGCGTGCCGATCTTAGTTAAAATGGGCTCAAGTGTAATAACGGGCAAACAGAAGTTAATTATACCTTTGTAATCGCCCATTTTGACCTCAAATACAATCAATACCACAACTTCTGAGGGTGCTACAATTTGAACTACATTTGGGCTAGTTTCTTGTGCTGTAACGTCAAATCTAATTTCTGCAATAGGCGCCCAGATATTTTTAAGGTCTCCAAGCATTAGATTAACAATATCTAAAAGTATGCTTTGTTCTATATCGGTAAATGGCCTGATATTTTGAAAAGTGGTGCCAAAACCCCCAAGCAACCGATCTATAAGCACAAACCCGATATCCGGTTCTATGGCTATAATACCACTGCCTTCGAGTGGAGACAGGCTTATGACATTGAAGCTAACGGATTGAGAAAGGGATAAAACAAACTCTCCGTATGTCATTTGATCAACGCTAGCTACATCTATTTCAATTATTGTGCGCAAAAAACCAGAGAGTTTTGATGAAAAATTTCTAGCAAATTTATCGTGAAGATTTTTTAACGCCCTAATTTGTTCTTTAGAAACCTTATCGGGTCTTTTAAAATCATATATAGATATTTTTTCTTCTATAAGTGTTTCTGGTAACTCTTGCGACTCCTCTTCTTCTTTGCCTATTGTCGAAAGCAGGGCATCTATTTCTTCTTGAGATAAAATTTCTGCCATATTTATCCTATGATCTTTTTAACAATATTGGGTATTTCTTCTAAGTCGCCAATATAGTCTACTATGTTGTTTTCAGTCGGTTTTCTGGGCATACCCCACACTACGCAAGATTCTTTGCTTTGTGCGATAATTGTACCGCCAGCTTTTTTGAGTTTTAGTAAACCTTCGTAACCATCGTTTCCCATACCTGTCATGATAATAGCAAGCGTCCTATTTTTTGTTGTTTCGGCACACGAGCTAAACAAAACATCAGCACTTGGAACATAAATTGTTTTTGGTTGGTCTGAAATTTTTATAGCAAGTAAACCATTTTTATCCACTATACTCATTTGTAAACCGCCTGGCGCCAAATAGCCTTTACCATTTTGGACAATTTCTTGATCTTGAGCTTCTTTTATGGGTATAGAAGAGATTCTATCGAGCGATTTTGCAAAAATTGGCGTAAATGTAGCAGGCATATGCTGTACAATTAAAACAGGCACATTAACTTTTGGAAATTCACTCATTATCTTTTCTAGTGCAACAGGCCCGCCTGTTGAAGTTGCAATAGCAATTAGTCTAATATCTTTTGTGGTTATTTTCTGTGGGGCGGCTGTTTTTATTTGCTCAATTGATGGTGGTGGTTTTATAAGTTTTGGTTTTTGTATTTTTGAGTTTTTTGCAGCAATGATTTTTGCTATTAATAACTCTCGAGCATCTTTTGTTATTTTGTTAAAATTAAGAACATCGTTTTTTGGTATATAATCAACCGCACCTAAATGCAAAGCTTCAAGCGTTATGCTTGCGCCCTCTGTTGTAAGCGTTGAAACCATAATTATCGGTGTGGGGTTTTCTAACATTATGTGTTTTAATGCTTCTATGCCGTTTAATTTTGGCATTTCTATATCCATAGTAACCACATCTGGCTTGAGTGTTTTTACTTTTTCAATAGCTTCTAGCCCATCTGAAGCCGTGTCTATTACTTCAATTTGGCCGGATTCTTCTAGTATTCTTGTTAAATATTTTCTTGAAATAAGAGAGTCGTCAACAACCAAAACCCTAACCATAAACACTCCAAAGATTTGACATTTATAAAGAAATAATATAAATTTTGTGTCAGAAAAGCAAATAAATTTTCTAGGAGGTAAGGCATGGGATTGACAGTCGCTCAAAAGATACTCAAAGAGCATTTGGTTGACGGTAGCCTCACAGAAGGAGACGAGATTGGTATAAAAATTGATCAAACGCTCACGCAAGATGCAACAGGCACAATGGCGGATCTTCAGTTTGAACAAATGGGAACACCGCGCGTAAAGACTGAAGTTTCTGTAAGCTACATTGACCACAAAACAATCCAAATGGGCTTTGAAGATGCAGATGACCATACGTATTTGCAGACATTTGCAAAAAAATATGGCTTGTATTTATCAAAAGCAGGTAATGGTATTTGTCACCAGGTTCATGTAGAACGCTTTGGTAAACCAGGTAAAACATTGTTGGGCTCTGATTCGCATACGCCAACAGGTGGTGGTATTGGCATGATAGCGATTGGTGCAGGTGGTCTTGATGTAGCAAGCGCAATGGCTGGTATGCCATTTTATATGCCAAGACCGAAAATTGTTGGTATAAAATTAACAGGTAAGCTTAACCCATGGGTTTCAGCGAAAGATATTATCTTAAAAGTCCTGCAAATTCTTACAACTAAAGGCAATGTGGGCTGGATTGCTGAGTATTTTGGAGATGGTGTAAAACACCTAAGCGTTCCAGAACGAGCAACAATTACTAATATGGGTGCAGAACTTGGTGTTACAACGAGCGTTTTTCCATCAGACGAAACAACAAGATTTTTTTTAAAAGCCCAAAAGAGAGAGCAAGATTGGGTTCCGCTTGAAGCAGACACAGATGCTGTGTACGATAAAGTGATTGAGATAAATTTAAACGAGCTCGAACCCATGATAGCGCAACCCCACTCACCAGATAATGTTGTGCGTGTAAGAGATGTAGAAGGAACGCCAGTAGATCAAGTAATGGTAGGTAGCTGTACAAACTCTTCTTATAAAGATGGGAAAATATTGGCAGAAATTCTAAAAGGCAAAGTGGCAAATGAAAATGTCAGTTTTGGGTATGCTCCAGGCTCAAAGCAGGTTTTGAGGATGCTTGCGGATGAAGGAGAGTTAAGTCATATCGTAGCTGCAGGTGCAAGAATATTAGAATCGGCATGTGGTTTTTGTATAGGTGCAGGTCAAGCTCCAAGAAATAACGCAGTTTCTATAAGGACGAACAATAGAAATTTCTTTGGAAGAAGCGGCACTACCACAGCTAAAATTTATTTAGTAAGCCCAGAAACAGCAGCTGCATGCGCTTTAACGGGCAAAATAACAGATCCTAGAGATTTGGAAAAACTTTTTGGGGTTCAGTATCCAAAAGTTGATGTGCCAAGCGAGTTTACCATAGATGATTCGCTTGTTATACCACCAGCACAGGAAACTGAGGCATCAAAAGTTGAACTCTACAAGGGTCCAAATATAGTTGATCCACCAGGTGGAAGCTCTATGCCCGCAGATTTAATTGGCGAAGTTGCAGGTAAATTTGGCGATAAAATTACCACAGATGATATAATGCCAGCAGGAGATTTGCTAAAATATCGCTCTAATGTGCCAAAATATGCTGAATATGTTTTTGTAAAAAGAGATCCATCATTTGCCCAAAGATGCTTAGAAAATAAAAAAATGGGTATCCACAATATTATTGTTGGTGGCGACTCATACGGTCAAGGCTCATCAAGAGAGCATGCTGCATTATGTCCAATGTATTTGGGCGTGAAAGCAGTTATAGCAAAAGCTATTGAGCGTATACATAGGGCTAACCTCATCAATTTTGGTATACTACCACTTACATTCAAAAACCCCGATGATTACGAAAAGATCGATCAGGGAGATAGAATTAAATTGCCAAATATTAGAAAAGCCCTAATTGAAAATAAAGGCGAAGTAATGTTGTACAACGAAACAAAAGGAATTTCTATACCGCTTACTTATCATTTAACGGACAGAGAAATTAAAACTATACTTGCAGGCGGCACAATGAAGTTGGCAAAAGATTTTCCAGGTAAAAGCTTTAAAGAAATAGTTTTTAATTCTTAAAAAAGGAGGAATCAATGAAGACTTTATTTTATGTATTAAAAGATCCATCAAACACAATGGACTATTACCATTTGTTTTTAAATGTAAAAGATTTAAGAAAAAAGAATTACGATGTTAAAATTATATTAGAAGGTTATGCAACAAGCGTTGTTCAAAAAATGTCGGATAAGAATCATCCTTTAAATGCTGCCTATGAAGACATAAAAGGTTCTATTGCTGCGGTATGTAAAGGCTGTGCGATAGCTACAAAAAGCTTAGAAGCCGCAGAGGCCCAGGGTTTGCCTGTGATTGGAAATCTTGAGAATCATGTTGCGCTTGAGCCTTTCATTAAAGACGGCTACAGCATAATTGTTTTCTAATTTTTTTAGGTGAGCTTTAGTCTCTCCTAAATACCTCTTGTAATAAATTTTTAAAAAGATTATAATAAT